>JAGLLQ010000553.1 GCA_023140455.1 Desulfobacteraceae bacterium
AATTTTCAAGGGTTCTGACAATATCTCCAACAGTAATTTTATTTGTAGATTTTGCGAGCATATGACCGCCAAAGGGGCCTCTCTGGCTATTGAGAATTTTAGCCTTTTTCAGTTTTCGAGTAAGTTGTTCAAGGTATTTTAAAGATATATTCTGGCGTCTTGAGACATCGCTTAATGGAACAGGTTTTTCAGTTCCATGGACTGCAACATCCAGAATCAGCCGGGTTCCATATCTGCTTTTTGTTGTTAATCTCATTGTTTATTCGACCTTTGATATAAATTATAAGTAGAACAAGGTTATGTTCATAAATATAGACATACCATTTTTCTATCACTAAGGCAAAAGATCATTCCAGAATGATACCTTTTAAAAAAGAATAATTAATTGTTTGCAGGCCCGAACCCGTTTAGTTTAGAATTATTGGGTTTTTTTCTTGGAAGGCAGATTCTAAACTTGGTCCCCTCGTTCTGTTTTGATTCAACCTTTACATTGCCTCCATGCTGCTTAATCACTCTGTTAGCAATAAATAATCCAAGCCCTGTACCCTGGGATCCTTTGGAGGTAAAAAACAGGGTAAACATTTTTTCCCTGGTTTCCTGATCCATGCCGATTCCATTATCTTCTATACTAAAACAGATTGTATTTTTTTGCTCTTCCCATATTTTGAACACAACTTTATGTTCAGCTTTATCTCTGTCAAATGCGCAGGCATCCACAGCGTTTTCAAGGAAATTAACCAGGGCTGCTTCCATCCAGCTGGGATCAATTTCAATTTTTCCAAGAGAATCCTGGATTAAAGTGTCAAACTGGATATTATTTTTCAAGGCCATGGGACTGACACTGGCGATGAGATCGTCTGCAAGAGTACTGACATCCATTGTGATATATTGAAGTTCTCTTGATTTAGCATAGTGCAGGATTTCCAGGACCATTTTTTTTATTTTGTCAGTCATATCCTTTACCTGACCAAATGCTTTAGATACCCTTATTTCATCTTTATTGTTTAAACCGGTTTCGAGCTGGTAGACGCCGCCATCAAGGGCAGTGAGCATCCCTTTTACTCCGTGGGACATGGATCCAATCATCAGGCCGAGAGAAGTCAGATGATCCTGGAGTTGCCGGATTTGGGTGATATTGGTAGACATTTCCATAACCTGGGTGATCTCACCTTTTTCATCCATTATTGGAGCAGTATGAGTCAATACATTGTACTGCTTTCCTGATTTGGACGTAACAATCTCTTCAGTACTGTGGACACGGCCGTCATTTAATGTTTCAACCACAGGACATTTTTCACACTGGGAATCACGATGTTTATATATTTTAAAACAGTGTTCTCCAATAGCATTCCCAAAATGATCCTTGAAACGTTTATTAGTTGCCGTAAGCCTCAGGTTTTTATCCTGAACAGAAATGTAACAGGGTACTACATCAAAAAGTTGATTAAAAAGATTCTGAGCATTGTGTAAATCTGCCAGGCGTTCAGAATAGAGATCGATTTTCTGGATTTGAAGGCTTTGTTTTTTAGCTTTGTTTAAGGCGAACTCCAGAGCTTTGCTGTTAAGTGGTTTTGCAAGATAATTGCTGGCTAATAGGTTGAAACGATCCATTGCAGCATCAAGCTTGTCTGGTAGAGCAAATGCAATGATCTGGGTCATGGGACTTTTTTCTGCAACGGATATAATGCTTGAAGCGATCTCATCATTAATCAGCAGGTCTCCAAGAATAATATCCCAGAAGGAATTTGTCAGATGTGATAAAATTTCTTTAGTACTGTCAACAATTGTAACATCATATTGAAGACGCGTAAGATAGATTTTTAATGCATCTGCGTGCTCTCTGTCATCATCTATTAGTAATATTTGATCCGTCATAGGCTTAAGGTTATAAAAACCTGACTTGCTCTTAAAATATTTTCACCAAGGTTAGCCACCAATATTATCCTATGGTATCTTTGACAATACCTAACAGTTCTTCACGATCAAAAGGCTTTTTAAGGGAAGCTACAGCTTTAGTTACCGCATAGGCATTACCAGAAAGACCTGAAATAACAATAACAGGAATGTTTTTCAGTTTAGAATCCTGGGACATGTGACGGTAGAATCTGGGCCCCCATTCTCCAGGCATTTCAATATCCAGAGTGATAAGGTCAGGAATATTTTCCTTAGCCTTTTCAAGTCCGTCTTTTCCATCCTTTGCAAGAGTGGTGTCATATCCATTATCTTTGAACAGTGCATCCAGATAATCCTGGATGTTTGGGTCATCATCAATGATAAGAATTCTTTTTTTCATAATATCCTCTCAAATTTTATCGATTAACACTAATAACAGGACATCCTGCCCTGACAATTACCTGTTCGACATTACTTCCTAAATTTGTATCTTCAGATTTTATTTTTCTGGAATGGTGTGCCATAACAATCAGATCTGAGTGATTATCCCTGGCATATTTTACAATCTCAATATAGGGAATGCCTTCTAATACATCCATTGAATAGTCTTTAAGCTCCTTTAGGTGGGATTCATATCGGGATCTGATTCTTCTAAGGTTTTCTCTGATTTTTTGTTCGATATCATCCTGTGGTAATAATACTCCCGTAGATAAGGATGTGATATCAAGAGCGTGGAAGACGTTAAGCTCACAATCAAGGGCTTTTGCAATTTTAAAGGCAAAATCAAATGCCTTCTCCGATGTTTTGGAAAAATCAGTACCAAATGTAATATTGGAGAGCCCGCCCCAAAAAGAGGCTGCCGGGCGATTCACAACCAGCACCGGGCATTTTGCAGATTTGGCAATTTTCTGAAGAGTACTGCCCGCAGCACATTTCTTATAAACAGATTCGTCTTCATCTCCGGTGCTGCCGCCCAAAAGAATCAGATCTGGTTTGGTATCCTTTGCCTCTCTCAATATTTCCCTGGCTGGTAATCCAACGGTAACATTGATAGAAGATTTCAAGTCGTCAGTGAGGTATTTAGAATAATAGGTTGTTACTTCTTCTTTAACCCAGTCCATATATTCATCATCCACATTAACCTTTTCTTTAGATTTAACATCCACTACAACCTGGCTGAACCCACGGGATGGGACTCCAAGGACATGAAAAATATCCAGATGGGCATTATAATTTTTTGCAATGTTGAAAGCGACCCTGGCTGCATGGTCACTGACCTCGGTTGCTGATGTGGCAAATAGAATTTTTTTAAACATGATATACCTCGTTTATTATGGGTATCTATTCTTCCGGTTTCAGTCGATTCGGGATATCTAACATTTTTATAATTACAGGTTTTAAAAATGACCATCTGATACCGATACTGTATTCCTCTTCAAGATCCCGGATAGCGTCCCAGCAGTTATGGCATGGTGCTAAGACAAGTTTAGCTCCGGTTTTGAGAATTTGATCTCTTTTTGTGATAAGAGCCTTGTTCCTCTGTTTTCTGAATTTTCCAATACCATTAAATCCACCACCACCACCGCAACAATAATTATGTTCCTTATTGGGAGACATTTCCACAAAATATCCAGGTTCAACAATATAGCTGATGATTTCACGGGTGGCATCTTTTAATCCCTGGTTTCTAATGTAATTGCAGGAATCCTGAATGGTAACCAGTTCTTTAATACGTTTGGATGGATCAATTTTAAGCTTACCTGTTCTTAACGCCTCTGCCAGCCATTCTACATAGTGAATACTTTCAACTGGCGGAAGGCCATCTTTTCGTCCTGCCCAGTATGGCCCTTCTATAACTGTTGCTCTATGGGCGTGACCACATTCTGTACCTATCATTCTTTTGGGTTTCAGGCGTTCCATGGCTGCATATACTGATTCCACCTGCATTTTGCAAGCTGCCCAGTCTCCGGCAAACATGGCAAGACTGGTCTGTTCCCATCCTTCTGAAGGTATTGTCCAGTTTTCGCCTGCAATATGGAAAAGGATAGCTGCTTCAGCAAGATCCTCAGGATAGTGTTTGACTTCTCTTGCATTGACTGTGTAAAGAATATCAGCACCTTCTATATCTAGAGGAGCTGCAAGACCGGGATATTCATCTTCATTCTCTTCGATCATCCATTCAAAGGTTTCCACAAAATCTTCATTAGTTACATCCATCTGTGCCCGATATGCTCTGTGCATACCTGCGCCTATTTTCATTTCCCAGGGGACAAATCCCTGCTGGTATAACAGCCCGCGAAGATAACCAAACATGATGCCTGTATCAATGCCATGGGGGCAGTATGTCCCGCATCTGTTACAGCAGGTGCATTGTGACCAGGCTACTTCCATGGCATGACGCATGAATTTATTGTCTACTTTACCCTTGCGTTTAATAATTTCTCCAAGGGTTGACTGAATTTTATAGGCCGGCACCTGTTTGGGATCTCTGTCATTAACCTGATAAATAAAACAGGATTCAGCACACATACCGCAATGAGCGCAGATTTCGAACCAGGTTTTCAGTCTGGATTTCAATGTATTCTGAATAGTTTTCCATAAAAGATCAGAATCAATATCCAGGCTTTCCATCTCTTCATAATAGGTATTGCCACTGGTATCTGACAAAAGAAAATTAACTTCTTCCGGTGTCTCTATGGGTGTTTTATTACAATATTTTCCTTCCGGCATGGAATTTATCTCCTTTATTGTATTTGCATATGTAAAATATTGACCTTACCAGGCCATTTTAGTGCCCTTCATTCCTCCACGTTTGATACCGAAATCCATACCCAACTGGGCGCGTGAGGCAAAAAATAAAAATACATGAGAAAGCTTTGTAAAAGGAATCGCAATTAAAAGAACTTCTCCGCAAAATATATGCACGTTGAGTAAAACTGAATATTCTCCCACCTGGTAGCGGGCTAAAAGGCCTGTTACAAAAGGTGCTATTGCTATAAGCAGGATGAGGTAATCATATAAAGTGGTCATAATTCTAACTTCTGGCAGGGCAATACGTCTCAATATCAGAAAAAAGGCACATATCAGAGCTGTCCATGTAAGAAAGTCAGCCAGACAGGCGCTTAAGGTAAAAAAGGAAAACCCTGTCTTACTTTCAAGAAAGACATTATGTCCAGCCAGGAACAACGGAACAAACACAGCACCTATGTGAAATCCGAAAAAAATAATTGCCATAAAAGGCTGGGTTCTCCAGCCATATGTGCCAAAAGGGACCAGCCATTTATAAATGGAACGCATTGCTCCTTTGAATCCCTGAATCGGATGGGCTTTATACGCAACACGGTCAAGCTGCCAGCTTAAGCCTTTAAAGTACAGTACAAATCGTACCAGCATTCCAATAAGACAGACACTTAAAGCTATCCAGAAAAAGATGCCTGTTAAAAAATTATGCATTTAATTATGCCTCCGTATCATTATTAAGTCATTATTAAATTAATCTTTTTCTCTGCCATTCAGAAAATACCAGAAAAGCGGCATGAAAATCAGGATACCACCCATGATCAGGTAGGTAATATTTTTTGTATGTGTCATGAAATCCTGAAGTGTGTAAATTATGGTTTCCAACATAGCCTCCTTTAATTATTATGCAATTTAATGGGCTTTATAATCCGGATGTTCATGTAGAATTGGCATCCGGCTAGTTATATATCGGTAAGCAGTTATTCCTACAGTTATAATAAAGATTGAAGTACCGATTTCCATAAAGCTTGGTACATATCTGTCTACAGAAGGCAGATGATAATTAAAAGCTATAACGGAAATATTAAGCCTGTTTAAAATAATTCCCAGCACAGTCCATGCTGCAGCAAATCGTACCATGGTCAGGTTTTTTTCCCTTGATCCCATGGCGTACAGGATAGCGGGGAACGCTACAAATCCAATCAATTCAACAAGAAACCACAGACCCCATGATGAACCAAGGTAATGCCAGTTATTATCAATTGAAAGGCCAATTAGCTTGATCGCCAGATAACCCATCATGACAAGGGATG
>JAGLLQ010000554.1 GCA_023140455.1 Desulfobacteraceae bacterium
AAGCAAAAAATATAGCTTTGAGAAATAGAATAAGCTCTTCAAACCCGGAACTTGTTGAGGCAATTCGTGTTCCAAAAATGATAAAACTTGCCCAGTGTGTTGCCTATGGAGCTTTACTCAGGACAGAGAGCCGTGGCGGTCATGCAAGGGAGGATTTCCCACAACGGGACGATAAAAACTGGTTAAAAAGAACTCTTGCCTATTGGAAAGATGATAATGCTGATATTCCGGAGATTGATTATGAACCTCTTGATATCATGAAAATGGAACTGCCTCCTGCATCAAGAGGATATGGTGACGATCAGACCATTGCCCATCCCGATACTGAAAAAAGAGAAAAAGAAATAGAGCAAATTTTAAAAGATAATCCTGGAGCAGATAGAATAAAAACCTCGGAACTTCTCAATCCTGTTGAGGTTCCTAAAAGATATCAAGGTAAAAATGAACGAGTAGGCAGGGGGTTTAAATAATGAGCAGCGAAGAAAAGAGAACTCTTACATTTGAAATATTACGATATAATCCCCAGATAAAGGGCGATACACCAAAGATGGAAAAGTATGAGGTGGTTGAAGCTCCAGGGATGACAGTGTTTATTGCGTTGAATGAAATCAGAGAAGAGCAGGACCCTTCTATTCAATTTGATTTTGTTTGCAGAGCAGGCATATGCGGCTCCTGCGGTATGATAATAAATGGTGAACCAAAACTTGCATGCAGAACACTTACAGATACCTATCCAACAGGAGTCATAACACTGCTGCCTCTTCCCGCATTTGAACTTATTGGTGACCTTTCTGTTAATACAGGCAAAGTAATGCGCCAGATGAGCGAAAGAGTTGAATCATGGATTCATGATAAAGATGCTGAAGATGTTGATCTTACCAGACTTGAAGAGCGTATGGAACCAGAAGTGGCAGATGAAATTTATGAGCTTGAAAGATGCGTTGAATGCGGCCTTTGTCTTGCTGCCTGCGCTACAAAAAGAATGCGGGATGACTTTTTGGGGGCTGTTGGTTTTATGAGGCTTGCAAGATATGCTATAGATCCCCGGGACAAACGCTCTGGTAAGGAATTCTATGATATCATTGGAGATGATGATGGTGTGTTTGGCTGTATGACTCTGCTTGGATGTGAAGATTACTGTCCAAAAGACCTGCCTCATCAAACACAGATTGCATATCTCAGACGCAAAATGGCCCTGGGGAAATAATTTGGTGAAATAATTAAGGAAAACAATAAAATGACTGAATTTAAATATTCAACAATGTTTCCACTGGGCAAGAGTACTGAAGAAGCCACTGAATACAAGCTCATATCAGATCAATTTGTCACAGTAGAACAATTTGATGGGAAAGAAATCCTGAAAATTGATTCTGAAGCGCTGACGCTCTTGAGTGAACTTGCCTTTAAAGATGTTTCGCATCTATACAGAAAAGATCATCTAAAAAAACTTAAAAGCATAATTGATGACCCTGAATCTTCAGACAATGACAGATATGTGGCCTTGGAACTTCTGAAGAATGCTGTTATTTCAGCAGAAATGGTATATCCCATGTGCCAGGACACAGGTACTGCAATTGTCCACGCTAAAAAAGGACAACAAATCTGGACAGATACAGATGATGAAGAAATGCTTGCTAAGGGTGCGTTTAACGCATACACGAAAAACTACCTGAGATATTCACAAAATGCTCCTTTAACAATGTATAAAGAACAGAACACCAAATGTAATCTTCCAGCCCAGGTTGAAATCAGTGCGGTACAGGGTGATGAGTATAAGTTTTTGTTCATTGCAAAAGGTGGTGGTTCTGCTAACAAAACTGCTCTCTTTCAGATGACAAAAGCAGTGCTGAATTCTGAAAAAAGTCTTATCGACTTTATGACAGAAAAAATGCAAGCCCTCGGAACTGCTGCGTGCCCACCTTATTACATTGCCTTTGTTATTGGCGGGACATCAGCGGAAGCTAATTTAAAAGCAGTAAAACTTGCCTCCACAAGATATTTGGACACTCTTCCTTTAAAAGGAGATGAAACAGGTCATGCTTTCAGAGACAAAGAACTTGAAGAAAAAGTTAAGCAAAAAGCATATGGTTTAGGATTAGGCGCTCAATTTGGTGGGAAACATTTTGTTCTTGACGTAAGAGTTATAAGACTTCCCCGCCACGGAGCATCATGCCCTATCGGAATCGGAGTGAGCTGTTCTGCTGATCGTCAAATAAAGGCAAAGATTACTAAAAAAGGACTTTTCTTAGAAAAACTTGAAACAAATCCTTCAAAATATCTGCCGGCAAAAGAACCTGAGATGGATCCACCAGTTAATATTGATCTTAACAGACCAATGGACGATATAAGAGTTGAACTCAGTAAATATTCTGTATCAACCCGTCTTATGCTCTCAGGAAAAATAATAGTTG
>JAGLLQ010000555.1 GCA_023140455.1 Desulfobacteraceae bacterium
ATTTGTTAAATGCTTTTTTAATCTTACCCTCATCCTTGGTGTTGGATTGTGCATCTCCATCAGATCCGGAGGTTAAATTTTCCTGTTTTAGCCTATGGTCATAGGCAGCGTTAATAGTATCGATTAAAACATCCATATCTATTGGTTTTGACAGAAATTTGAAAGCATTATATTTTCCACATTCCAGGGCATTTTCAACATTTCCATGTCCGGTTAAAACTATACATGGTAAGGAAGGTTGCAGTTCTTTGAGTCTTTTTTGAACTTCGATTCCATTAATTCCTGGCATTTGTAAATCCACAACTGCCACATCGAAATCTTCATTTGCGGCAACTTTTATACCTTCTTCACCAGAAAAAGTTGTTTTGACTGTGAACCCGTCAAGAACAAGTCGTTTGGCAAGATATTTTAAAAAAGTTTGTTCGTCATCAATAAATAAAAGTTTCATATAATTACCTTCTTTTTACACAATTTAAATGAATTATCAAATTTATTTTTGCAAGTCAACTGGGAATAGCAGGAAAAAATAAATTATTTTTTATAGGGAATCAGCAGGCACGGGAAAATTGATTTTTCAGCAATTGTTCTTGTTGTACTGCCCATCCATCTTTCTACAATAGAAGTTTTGCTGGAGGAGCCTAAAATAATCATTGATGCCTGGTATTCTTTAGCTGCTTTTATAATTTCTTTTTCAGGATCTCCAACATAAACATGGGCTCTGGTTCTAATATCGTTATTTTCAAAAGTATCACAAAGGTCATCAAGTTTTTTTCTTTCCTGCCTTCTAATTTTTTGCACCAGATGAGTTGATTTACTTTTTAAATTCTTTTCATTCGTAACATGCATAACATTCAATTCATCAATAAGCTCTTTGATATCATTTATGTATTCTGTAGCTTTCTTGCTGGGATCAGACCAGTTAGTTGCAAGAAGAGGCCTCGAAAAAATTTTTTCGGGGACAATATTATCTTCGTTTATATGTTTAAATACCAGAACAGGTATAGATATTCTTCGAATAAGTTCAGTAACCTCTGATTTTGAATAAAGGTGTTCTAATGGCCCTTTATGTGATCGTCCGATTACAATAAGATCAGGCTTTTCTTGCTCAACAGTTTTGATGATCTCAGGGATAAGTGATCCAACATTTATATGGGCACCAACCTCCAGGCCCAACTCAAAAAGGTTTTCTGCCCAGTCAATAAAACGTATATTAGCTGTTTCTTTTAATTTGACTTCTTCTTCCTTGATGAAACCCGCACCTCTGTGCATGGAAACTTTTTCTTTTTCAATAACATTTAAAAAAACAACATGTTCCAATGACGCTTTTGTTAAGTTTAACAAAGAATCTAATGAGTTATAACAAAGGTCCTCAAATTTGGTTACAAAAAGAAGCTTTTTGATTCTCATAGGTTTAATCCTTTTATGATCAAATGTTTTAAAAAATTATTTTAAACTTTTTTTAATCGCATCAATCAATTCTTCAGGTTCTACGGGCTTCTCAAGATAAAAATCAGGTACTGGTACCGTTTCTCCCTTAAATTCCGAAAGCACTTTTTGAGAACGCAGGAAAGATTTCAATGCAATCCCTGTAAGCATTATAACAGGAATGCTTTTAAAAGAAAGCTCCGTTTTTAATTTACGGTAGAGTCGAATTCCACTTCCTCTAGGCATCAATACATCAAGAGTTATCACATCAGGGTTTTCTTCTTTTACTTTTTGTAAACCTTCTACTCCATCTTTAGCAACTATGGGAATAAAGTTGTTTTCTTCCAGAACTGTTACAATAAATGTCCTTACATCAGGATCATCATCAACTACAAGTACCTTCTTACTCATGATTAATTCTCCTTAGTCGATTTTTTGATCTTAGTTTTAGCTTTTTCATAGGGTAGTTTTATGGTAAATGTTGTTCCTTTTCCAAGATTTGTTTTCACATTAATTATACCGTTATGCTCTTCTATGAGTTTTTTGGTCAAAAGTAAACCAAGACCTGTGCCTCTACCTCCTTTTGTACTGAAAAAAGAGGTGAAAAGTTTTTCTTTAGTTTCATCGGTCATACCACTGCCATTATCTTTAACATCAACACAGAACAGATTATTTTGTCCAGGATAAGTTTTTATTGCAATTTTGAAATTTTTATCAGTGTTTGGATCATCAAGACAGGCATCCATAGCATTTGTTATTAAATTTAACAAGGAACGATGAATGGTCTGGGTGTCCATTGATGCTTCTTTAATTGCAGGATCAAGTTTTTTTGTAATTTTGATATTATTTGCGTTGGCAAAATCTTTTATAAGGTCTACAACTTCAGTAACAATGTCATTGGGTGAGCAAGTTTTATATTCAGGTTCTCTTTCTTTTGAAAAGGAGATTAAATCCTGTACAAGATCAGATACACGCCCGATGTTATTTTTAATAGTGCTCCAACCTGCAATAAGTTTATCAGTTTTGTTTTTTGCAATTCCAACATCTACCACATAACTGCCACCTTTTAGTCCAATGAGTATATTCTTTATATAGTGGGCAAGACCACTCACAGTCTGACCAACAGCAGCCAATTTTTCTGATTGAACAAGTTCTTTTTCAAGTCTTTTAATATCTGTTAAATCCTGAAAAAAAGCAACACTGCCAATCATTTTATCGTTTTGATACAGGATCCTCCCGGAAAATTTTATCGGGATGTTTCTCCCGTCTTTAGAGAGGAATGAGGACTCTTTCCACTCCAAATTTTCATCTTGGTTTTCTTTTGCAGCTTTTTTAAAAGCTTGTGCTATATCAGAAGGATATAAGGTTTCAATATCTATTTTATCTACAAGATCTGAGTATTTACATCCGAAGATTTTTTCTGCTTCAGGGTTACAGATAACAAATTTCCAATTTTTATCAGTTGCAGCAATTCCATCATTGGAACTTCTAATAAGAAGTTGTTGGAAATTGGATCTCCTATTTATTTCCTGTGTTGCTTCTTCAATTTTATCTTCAAGATTCCCAGTATACTCATTTAATTGCCCTCTCATATATATTTTTGCTTCAGCTCTCTTAAGAGCTACGGCAAGAGCTTCATCTCTTACTGGTTTGTTGATAAAATCAGAAGCACCACGTTGGAGTGCTGCAATGGTTGAGTCAATATCTCCATGACCTGTGATAATAATGACTTCTGACTCAGAGTCTATCATTTTGATCTGCCTTAAAACCTCAAGCCCATCCATTTCAGGCATTTTTATATCTGTAAGTACTATGTCGGGCTGTTCTTTTTTAAAAACTTCTAGACCTTGTTTGCCATTGTATGCTGTAACAGTCTCATATCCATCTGCTTTTAATGATAGAGAAAGGAATTTGACAATACTTTCTTCATCATCAATAATTAATATTTT
>JAGLLQ010000556.1 GCA_023140455.1 Desulfobacteraceae bacterium
GAAGATAACTGTATGCACCTGGATTTTTTGAAAAAAAACCTCCAACCAGGGGAAGTAATTTTTTAAAATAAAGGATGTAAAGGTCTTTAAGTAAGCCGGGTGCTGGTGTTGTAAGTTCCAGGACAACAACCCGGCCGTTTTTTTTCAAACATTTTTTAAATTCTTTTAGGGCATTTGCTCTGTCCATTATATTTCTTATTCCAAATGCTATAAATACAGCATCAAATAAATTATCTTTAACCGGTAGAAAAAGAGCATTCCCGGCTGCAAGATTTATTAAGGCTTTATTTTTTTTGGCATGAATTTTTTTCTGGGCAAAAGCGAGCATTTTGTGAGAAAAATCAATGCCAAAAATTTTACATGGTTTTTGGTGGTTGTCTTGATGCTGTTTTTGAATTTCAATGCCAACATCACAGGTGCCGCAGGCAACATCCAGTGCAAGAGCATCTTTGTTAAGGTTTGCAGCCTTAACCATCTCTTTTCTCCAGTAAACATCCTGCCTTAAACTCAAAAACCGGTTTAAAAAATCATATTTGGGTGCAATGCTGTCAAACATTGCCTGTATAAAATCAAGTTCCTTATTCATTATTGACAACTCAAATTTTTGAATTACATTATATTGTTTATAGAAGATAAAGAAAATAGCATAATAACAGTATAAATACAATCTTAGGGAACTTATGTCTGAAAAACGTGACTACTACGAAGTGTTGGGGCTGGGCAGGAATGCATCAAAAGCAGAAATGAAATCAGCTTACAGAAAGCTTGCAATTAAATTCCATCCTGATAAAAACCCGGATAATAAAGAAGCAGAAGATAAATTTAAAGAAGCTTCAGAAGCTTATGAAGTTCTTACAAATGATAATAAGCGCCAGATATATGATCAATATGGGCATCAAGGCCTTGAAGGGGCAGGTCATTCCGGAGCCAGAGGTTTTGAAGATATCTTTTCAAATTTTGGTGATATTTTTGAAGAATTTTTTGGATTTAACAATGGTGGCGGGCGTGCCAGAAGAGTCCAGCGAGGTTCTGATCTTCGTTATGATATGGCTATTGATTTTATGGAAGCCGCTTTTGGTACTGAAAAAACAATTGAGATACCAAAGCTTGATCAATGCACCGAATGTGGTGGAACAGGGTGCCAGGAAGGAACTTTTCCTGAAACTTGCGGGCATTGCCACGGTACAGGTCAATTTGTTCAGAGCCAGGGCTTTTTTAAAGTAAAAACTACCTGTCCTTATTGTAAAGGTAATGGAAAATCAATCCCAAACCCATGCAAAAAATGCAGGGGCGCAGGAAGAGTCGAAGTTATAAGAAAAGTACAGGTAAAAATACCTGCCGGTGTTGACACAGGATCAAAACTCAGATTGACAGGAGAAGGGGAAGCAGCTCCTTCAGAAGACGGACAATCAGGTGACCTTTATGTTGTTCTCAAGGTAAAGAGTCATAAGTTTTTCAAACGTGATAATACTGATATTATATGTGTTGTGGATATTTCATTTGTTCAGGCAGCGCTGGGAGATGAAATTTTGATTGCTACCCTTACAGATGAGAAGAAACTTAAAGTGCCCAAAGGTACCCAGTATGGTGATACATTCAGGTTCAAAGGGGAAGGTATAGCTTCTTTAAGGTCTGGCAGACGTGGCGATCAGATTATTAATGTTGTTGTTAAAACCCCTAAGAGATTATCACAGAAACAGGAAAAACTCTTAAAAGAGTTTGACAAACTTGATGCAAATAAAATATCTAATAAATTAAAGAATCTTTTTAAAAATTTATAGACTTTTTATTTTCAGGAGATTGGTATTATAAAATGTTTGAATTAAAAATTAAAAATAATTTTTCCGCAGCACATAAACTTGTAATGGTTGGAGAAAAATGTGAAAATCTCCATGGTCATAACTGGCACATTGAAGCTCGGGTTATAGGAGAGAAGTTGAACCCTGCCGGCGTTCTTGTAGATTTTGGCAATATTAAAAAATTTGTTAATGAAATTATGAAAGAGTTGGATCATAAATATTTAAATGAGATCGAAATTTTTAATGATGAACAGCCCACATCAGAACGCATTGCAGTTTATATAGCCCAGAGGCTTCAAATGTTTTTAGACGAACTTGATGAGGATGTCAAGGTCTCAAGCGTTACTGCCTGGGAATCTGAAGATGCTTCAGCTACATATTTTTTATAATTTCCTTTGCCGGGATAATGCCTGTTGCAGCTGCTGACACTATATTGCCGGCAACTCCCGGACCATCTCCTGCCATATACATACCTTTGATTGTTGTTTGGAGATTATTATCTGTTTCAACCTGCGTTGCAAAAAATTTTATTTCCGGGGCATAGAGCAGTGTTTCATCATTGGAAACACCCGGGATAACAAGGTTTAAAGCTTCAAGCCCTTCTATGAGGTTTGACAGGATACGTTCCGGTAGAGCCATTGCAATGTCACCACAAACAACATTCCTCATGGTTGGTTCAATATACCCTTTATTGATTCTATTCCAGGTTGAGCGCCGCCCTCTTTTTAAATCACCAAATCGCTGTAAGATAGGTTTCCCCCCACCAATTAATGTGGCAAGTTTTCCAATAGATTCTCCATAAGCCTGATTATCGGTTACAGGTTCTGTTAAAACAACTTTTGATAGAAATGCAAAATTTGTATTCTGGGATTTTTTATCAGAAAAGGCATGGCCGTTAACACATACAAAGTCTGTATATTTTTCAAGGCTGATATGTCCTCCCTGGTTTGTGCAGAAAGTTCTTGTCTGATCATCATATGTTGGTGTCTGAATAAAAAATGTAGGAT
>JAGLLQ010000557.1 GCA_023140455.1 Desulfobacteraceae bacterium
AAGCTTTACGCTTGCAAAGCTGTCTAACCCTGCCGCACATCCGATACGGTCGTTTCTCGGGGGATAGTGGTGAAATATAATGGCAATCTTTTTTTCCGCATTCTTTTTCCTGCGCAGCCTGGCCCAGTTAAGAGCGATAGAGACCATTTTTTCAACTCTGTCAGGGATCGGCATGTTTTTAGATATAAGAGCGCCTGTTACCGGATCAACAGCAGTCTCCTCTCTCGTTGAAACAGGAACATTAATCAGGGCCCCGTCAAATTCCGGTTGGGCAGCAGCATAGGAGACTTCCATTGTGCTCATACCCTGGATGCTCTCCTTCCAACTCTCATAGGGCTGCATAGTTGTCATAGCCTGGATGACCGGCACATTCAAATCAGGATATATTCCCTTGTAATCCTTATTTGCCAGGTTTAAAGAAAACATCATGGGACTGATAAGTACGTCAATAATTGATTTGCCGGATTTCATAAAATAATGTTCTGCAATATAATCTGCCCCGTTATTTTCTAAAACCTTATCCTTGAATCGTAAATGAAAAACCGGGATTATATTTGCCCCCATTTTTTCTGCTGTTCTGATCAAAGCATTGATATACTTAACATTATTGTTTACCCAATAGCTCTGGTTGAACCATAAACCAATGGTGATTCGATCTTTCTTGATTTTTTCCCGGCAATATTTTTCAATGTCAGGAAGATTTGTAAAATCAGGATGATAAATGCCTTCATGGGGTAAAGGCAAAGGCTCTTCCAATTGTTCAGGTTCAAAATCAAATAACAGCCCCTGTACATAGCATAAAAGATATTTATAATTTATGGGCCCTCCGTGTTTGAGATAGGCATTGATTTTATCCCAGACAGGAGTGCCAAATTTTGTGGAATGCTCCCTTGCAAGGTCAAGAGCATCTTCGTTTCCACCTGTAGGCTGGATATGAAACCAGGGAGTTTTTTTATTTTTCGCTTTCAGGTCATCAAGGGCTTTAATTAAAGGTTCAAGTGCAGGACATGATTCTTTCCCCCCGTGGAGAGTGATAATAATAATGTCCGACTTTATGGCGTGATCAACAAAAGATTTTATCCTGCTTTCATCAAAGAGCTGAATCTGGGTCTTTGCATGCACTCTGACTTGATTGCCCATTTCCATAAATAGTTCAATACCCTGGCTTAACGAGGGTATTTCCATTGATGTTGCTGAAAAATAATTAAGTGTATATGATTTCATTATTTTTTCCTCTTTTAAATTATTTCATTACAAGATTCCAGTGCCGTGGAAAAAGCCTGATAAATCGTACAAACAAGCTCTGGAGTATCATTTTGGTTATAGTAAAGCCGGCTTGGGCAATCACCCGGGCATGACTTGTTAAAGTTGCAATCTGTACACATATCCTGAGATTGATGGTTTAAAGCATAGGCACCAAGATCCAGGGAGTTTTTTCCCGGCTCAGGATGATCCAATGTCCCAAGGTAAAAATCAGGATCATAGGCTGTCTGGCTGCATGGGAAAAGTTTACCTTCCGGTGTTATAGCAAGGCTCTGTCCAATTGCCCCATGGCAAAAAGGAGTGGAATTGTTTTTGTCTTTTACTGTTTTTAATTTTTCCATTTCCCTGATTACAAGGGGTTTTAGTCGATGAGTATTGACCATGTTTAATGCTTTAACCATGTTTTTAATTGCTGCTTTAATTTGAATTGGCTCTGTCTGGAATACCTTATTCTTTTTTGAATTACCCTTTAAAACCAGAGGATCAAGCCCAATACCCTGTGCCGTGGAAAAACTTCCAAGCATAAGTACAAGTCGGTAAAGCTTATCTGCATTGGCTTTTGTCACGACTGTTGTTACATTAAAAGGAATATTTCTTTGCTCCATAAGATGGATACCTTTAAAGGTTGCAGCAGCTTTACCGCGTTGTGCCTCCTGCACAGGTGGTTCTCCATCAAGACTGATTCCTGTCTTCAAATTGAATCGTTGAATAATATCAATTGCCTCATCATTTATTAATGTGGCATTGGTCTGGATTCCAATGCTGGCATCGGGGCATCTTTCTCTTATTTTTTGCGCTGCATATTCAACAAGATGTGGTACAAGAAAAGGCTCACCGCCTGTGAGTTGAACGTGTAGATGATTCTGGGCTTTATCCATATCCACAAGACTTAGTATCTGATTAAGAATTTGGTCAATAGTCTCTTTAGTCATATCTGCTTTCTTTTTTTGGCTGCCAAGATAGCAGTAAGAACAGGCAAGATTGCATTGATTGGTGAGCATCAGTATAAGGTATGAAGGTGACAAAATCATGGTCAGGCAATTTCCCTTTCTTGCCTTTCTTCCATTGCTGCCACCAGATTTGATTCTGTTTTTGAAAATTTAACCTTAGATATATCTTGATTATTAAATGTTTTTCTTTCTTCGCAGGAATTCATGCAAAAAATCTTCTTTTCTAAAGTAATAGCGCTGGTTAAAAGTTCTAAGTTTGCCATGTTCAGATGGACTGCCTCAAAACCTGCATCAATTACAAAATCACATTGCTCCATGATTTTAAAAGCTTGTCCTATGCTTTCCATGGAAATGATATCGAGCTCGTCCTGAACAATGCATTGAATTCCCAATGCTTTTGCCACAAAATAATCAATGTCATTTTTCAAAAGAACACCTGTTGCAACCTCATATCCTTTTTTGGTAAGCAACCTGTAAAGAACAGATGCACTGCCCATACCGCCTATCACAAAGACTTTTGCCTTATCAGCTTTGGTTCTGATCTCAATATTACCTAAGAGTCTGTTAAAACTGGCATTGGAAAAATCATATAACTTAGCAACTGTATCATCCCTTAATATGTCTTCAGGAGTGCCAAAAGCAATAATTGCATCATCCTTGATTAGTGCCACACGGTCTGACACCTTGGCTGCAACTTCTATGTCATGGAGGGATGCCACAACACATATACCTTTTTCCCGGCAAAGGTCATGGAGGATGGACATAACTTCCATGCGGTGTTTTAAATCCAGATGCATGGTAGGCTCATCCAGCAGAATAATATCCGGTTCCTGGGCAAGAGCCCTTGCAATCAAAACTTTCTGGCGTTCTCCGTCACTTAATGTAGAAATATCCCGGAACATAAGGTCTTGTGCACGGACAAGGTTAAGGGCGGCAAGCACTACTATATCGTCTTCCTTATTAAGATTCCCTGTC
>JAGLLQ010000558.1 GCA_023140455.1 Desulfobacteraceae bacterium
TCATCTCAATGGGGAAAACTGATGCGCACAATGCATTCCATAAAGTTCTGAATTGTAGTTGATAATTAAGCAGTATTACATAATTATATTTTATAAATTATTCTTTTATCGGTAATTATTATATCAACAGTATATTTTTTAGAATCCATCTCCAGGTGTTCAACAATTTGTTCTTCAAATGCGAGAGCTACTTTTCTGCATGTCTCAGGCAGGCTTGTTATTAATTTTAAATAGAATTTATCGCCAAATCCAAGGCGTCCGCCTTTGTCATCAAATGCAAGACCTGGAATAATTGCAACACTGACATCTTCCAATGAAAATCTTTTGCATTTTTCTGTGTCTGGCTCTAAAAAACCATTCTTGTTTTTAATAAGGTCATTGTCATAGTCACTTATTTTATATAGTTTTATGGACTTCTGAGGGCCAGGGTCTACAGGTAGAACAATCCCTTTTTCAAATTTCAGTGCTTTTCTGATTATATCTTCTGTTGGGAATTCGCCAGCCTTTTGAGTGTAAATAAAAGTGATATTAGATTCTATAAAATTGGCAAAATCGAAAAGGTTTGCTTCAATTTTTTTTTGTTTTTCAATTTGTTCCTCTTTTGAAAAGCTTTCAATATTTTTTGTTACATCTCCTAAAATATCTTCTTTCACTTCTTTAATCTCATCCATATTTACTTCCTTTTTATGTCAAAAATATTATTTTAGTTAATATTATACACGGGTTATAAATTGTCAATACTCAATAATTATTGACTGTTTGAAAGTTGCGTGGTATTTGGATTATGTCGGAGAAATATTTTTTTATTATAACTACAACAAAGAAAGAGTTTTATTAATATGCTTGATTTGAAATATGTAAGAGAAAATTTGTCAGAAGTTGAAAAAGCTGTAGAGAAGAGAGGAGGGAAAGCTGATTTTGCAGGGTTTTCTGTGATTGAAAAGCGAAGAAGAGAGATCCTTCAGGAAATTGAGGCACTCAGAAATAAGAGAAATATTGCATCTGATAAAATTGCTGAGATGAAAAAAGCAGGGGAAGATGCCCAATCAAGTATTGAAGAAACAAGAGCAGTGTCAGAAAAAATTAAAGAGCTTGAGAAACTACTTTCTGAGGTTGAGAGTAATATTAATGATTTTTTAATAGCACTTCCGAATATACCTCATCCTGATGTACCTAAAGGAATGGATGAAGAAGATAATATACTTTTAAAAAAGCATGGAGAGCCACCAGTTTTTGATTTTGAAATAAAACCACATTGGGAAATAGGAGAAAACCTCGGTATTCTCGACCTTGTACGAGCTGCTAAAATTGCAGGATCAAGATTCCCGCTTTATTTTGGGGCAGGAGCAAAACTTGAAAGAGCGCTTATCAGTTTTATGCTCGATATCCACACTAATGAGCATGGCTACACAGAGGTTCTTCCTCCTTTAATTGTTAACAGTAGGACAATGACAGGTACAGGGCAACTACCGAAATTTGAAGAAGATCTTTTTAAACTTGAAGGATTAGATTATTATTTGATACCAACCTCTGAAGTTCCAATGACAAATGTTTATGCAGATGAGACAATTGATGAAGAGAAACTGCCTATTAAATTTACTGCTTTTACTCCATGTTTCAGATCTGAAGCAGGATCATACGGGCGGGATACCAAAGGACTTATCAGGCAGCATCAGTTTAATAAGGTTGAGCTGGTTAAATACACCACTCCTGATACTTCCTATGATGAGCTTGAGTCTTTACTTTTAAATGCTGAAACAATTCTTCAAAGACTTGAATTGCCATATCAGGTTGTGACACTTTGTTCTGGTGACCTTGGATTCGCTGCCACAAAAACGTATGATATTGAAGTCTGGATGCCTGGACAAAATAAATACAGAGAGATCTCTTCCTGTAGTAATTGTGAAACTTTTCAAGCTAAAAGGGCAGGAATAAGATTCAGAAAAAATGGGCAGAAAAAACTTGAGTTTGTGCATACCCTTAACGGCTCCGGGCTTGCAGTAGGAAGAACTTTTGCTGCAATCCTTGAAAATTTTCAGCAGCCTGACGGCTCAGTTTTAATTCCAGAAGTGCTACAGGCATATATGGGAGGACAGAAAGTAATTCACAATGAAGCATAAAGATTTTCCGGCAGATATTCAGCCATATATTATTCCAGAGCCGAAAGGTGAATTGTTCTATAGATGTCTTGGATGCTCTGCTGAATTTTCCATAGATAAACCTTTATATGTGTGTCCTGACTGTGGGCAGGTACTTTTAATCCATGACAGACATGTTGATTTATTAAAAAAAATTCCTGGTAAAACATGGCAAAAAATTTTTGATTTTCGAAAAATATTGAAAATTCCAGCTTTTAAGGGGATATATAGATTCCATGAATTTATAGGTTCGTGTGTCCCTGAGAGTTCAATTGTTTATCTTGGCGAAGGTAACACGCCAGTAATCGAAGCTAATAAAAGGCTTAAAGAAAAGCTGAATATCAGGTTCTTTTATAAGAATGACGGACAAAATCCAAGTGGTTCTTTTA
>JAGLLQ010000559.1 GCA_023140455.1 Desulfobacteraceae bacterium
CTTTCAAGTGGTGAAAAACAACTTGTTTGTATAGCAAGAGCATTTGCATTCAATCCTGACCTGATAATCTTTGATGAAGCGACTTCCTATCTTGACTCAGAATCTGAACAAAAAGTTCACCAGGCAATGAAAAAGCTTATGGAAGGAAGACTCGCAATAATTATTGCCCACAGATTGAGTACTGTGAGAAATTGTGACAATTTAATTTTTATAAAAAACGGTACAATCAGTGAATCAGGCTCACATGAAGAACTTGTTAAACTTAAAGGAGAATATTATCACCTGTTAAAAAAAGAAAGCTTCACACCATTTTACTTAAAATCATGAAATATCAGGAATTTTCTCTGTAATCACTATATTATCAAGCATAGTCTTAAATTTATTAAAATCTTTCTTGCTTATTCCGCTTTGTCCAAAAGGTCTTGCTTTTTTATCATGACAATCTGAACCACCTGTCACAATCAGATTATGCTTATCTGCCAGTTCCAAAAGAATTTCTATGTATTCCTCACTATGACCCGGATAATAGACTTCAAGCCCTTTAAGCCCTATATCAAGAAACTCAGGTAAAAGTTCTTCAACTGTTTCAAAAGGAGGAAGTACTTCTTTGTAATGGCCTTTCCCTTCAAAAGAGCCTGCAGCAGGATGGGCAAGCACACTGAGTACAGGATAATCTTTCAGTATTCCCTTGATATCTTCGAGCTCAACTCCGGAAGGAACATAAGCAGGGCTTTTATTCCCAATAATTTTGTTTATCTGGCTTTTATTGGAGATATTATGTATTTCTTCTAAAGCAAGAGCAAAATGGCGTCTTGTTACGTTGGAGCTATATTTTGATATATCTTCAAACAAAAGTTCCTCAACTAAAACCGGAGTCTCTCCGACAGGTCCAAATATTCTGTTTATCTCATCAACTCTTGTTTGCACCAGCCCATCACCCCTGCCCTTAGAAAGTATTTCACTGAATGACTTTCTAAAATCCTTATTTTTCAGAAGATCAACAGAAAAATAACAAAGAAGATGAAGAGTCCCTGTAAAAAATGAGCGCTTAAACCTGATAGAGACTTCAACTCCCGGGATCACTTCAATACCATAATTTTGCCCTGCAGCAACCGCATTCCCAAGTCCTTTTAAGGTGTCATGGTCAGTTATTCCAATAGTGTTGATTTCAAGCTCTTTTGCTTTGAAAACAAGTTCGTCAGGTGTAAAATCACCATCGGAAGCTGTTGTGTGGTTATGCAAATCTGCATATATTGTCATTATAAGTTCCTTTCTTTTGACCAATGCTTACTATAAATTATTTTTCTTTTCAATAAAAATAAAATTTTAAAAAAAGGTTGCTTAATCTTTCAATAATGATAAAAATAATTATTCGTTACCTAAAATTTTAAATGAGGTTTTAACAAATAAGATGCTGACTAACACTATTGGAAATGATATTGGTGAAACTCTTGGTGAAATAAAATCCTTAGACTCAAACTCCTTAGAAAAATGTTTTGACGTATTCAAAACCTGCATGGACGATACTCATTATTCAAGAATCAGTGAGATACAAAGTCCTGAAGTCCTCATTAAGATTGCAAATGCCATTAATCTTTGCAACCCTGATTCTGTATTTATAAATACAGGTTCAAAAGAAGATAAAGATTTTATTAAGAACCTTTCCATTAAAAACGGAGAAGAAAGCCCTCTTACAATTAACGATCATACAATTCACTTTGATCTTGCAGAAGAACAGGGACGGATTGTTGACAGGACATTTTATATAACTGATCCAGGCGATCTTGTAAGCACCCTTGCCAATAAAATGGATAGAACCCAGGCTACTGAGGAGATAAAAACAAATCTCTCCGGCATAATGGGAAAAATGACAATGATTGTTGGTTTTTATATTAGAGGCCCAATCGGGGCACTTGGTTCTAATCCTGCACTTGAAATCACAAGTTCTGCTTATGTTGCCCATAGTGCAGAGATTCTGTATAGAAATATTTTCTCCTCATTTAATAAAGAAGTTAAAAGAGCCGGATACTTTTTTACAAATATTCACAGCCAGGGCTTGAACAGACCTGAAGATCTTCCTAATGCCAGAGTCTTTATGGATCGAGGGCATCAGACAACATACAGTTTTAATTGTACATATGCAGGGAATACACTTCTTTTAAAAAAAGGAAACCACAGGTTTGCTGTAGACAGGGCAGTATATGAGAATCGTGGAAAAGAGCTTTCTGAACATATGTTTATTACCGGAATAAAGGGGCCTGGTGGGCGAGTTACCTGGTGTGCCGGAGCAGCTCCCAGCGGATGCGGCAAAACGACAACTGCAATGACCGGAGACCTTTTTATCGGTGATGACCTTGCCCAGATGTGGCTTGAAGATAATGGTGATATTAAATCCATAAACCCTGAATGCGGTATATTTGGTATCCTGGAAAATGTTAACTCTGAAGGTGATCCTCTGCTTATAGATGTATTAAGGAAACCAGGCTATGAAGTAATCTTTTCCAATGTCCTTATTGATGATCAAAAAACCCCCCATTGGGATGGAAGTTTGGAAGATCAACCTGAAAAGGGAATTAATTTCCAGGGTAACTGGACAAAAGGTATGGTTGATGACAATGGGAAGGAAATTCCAATATCTCATCCAAATGCAAGATGTACAATCTCTTCAACTTCACTTAAAAATTATTCCAAAGATGCTGAAAATGAAAATGGTGTTACAACAAAAATTATTACGTACAGTGGCAGGGACAGTGATACAATGCCGCCTGTATGGGCTGCAAAGAACCCTTTATACGGCGTAACAATCGGGGCATGTATTGTGTCTAAAGCCACTGCGACAGAAGTTGGTGTGACAGGTGTCAAAAGAGCACCTTTTGCAAATGCGCCATTTATCCCTGGTGCTTTAAGTGATTATATTGATGCACAATTTGAATTTTTTGGAAATAAATCAATCCCTGAAAGCAAAAAGCCTGTATTGGCAGGATTAAATTATTTTCTTACCCATGAAGCAAGAGGAGGAACCTCTGAAGAGCTGCTTGGTGAAAAAAAAGATGTAAAAGTCTGGCTATCATGGCTTGAAAGATATGTACACAATGAAGTGAAATACATCAAAACTCCAATCGGAAATATCCCTGAATATGATGATTTAAAAGATCTTTTTAAAACAATAATCAACAAAGAATATTCACTTGAGCTATATAATAAACAATTTTCGCTGTACGTTGACAATATTATTGCCCGTATAGAAATGCAGGTTAAAGCTTACACAAAAGAACAGGGTGATTTTGATAAACTCTTTGATATATTAAAGGAACAAAAACAAGGTCTGCTTGAAC
>JAGLLQ010000056.1 GCA_023140455.1 Desulfobacteraceae bacterium
ATATATGTTTTTTATTTTTCTTATTTTCTTCTAAAAATTTCTCATAATGGATGATTTTATCAGTAACTGGTGCTAAAAATAGTATTAAATCACAATCACCTATAGCCTTAAGCGCTTCTTCCAGCATAAATTTATTGATAAGCTTCTCTTGTCTATGAAGTCCCGGAGTATCTACAAATATAATTTGATCATCTTCATGCATCACTATTGTATTTGATCTTTTTCTAGTAGCATTTGCTTTAGGAGAAACCATATTAATCTTCTCACCAACTAACCAATTTAAAAGAGAACTTTTTCCAGCATTTGGTCTACCTATAGCACTTACATAACCACATTTATTCATATATTATAACCTTTATTTCTAATATAGTTAATTTTATCCTAAATGGTCTTAAGTACCACCAAATTAGATTAGCCTTAAATATTAGAAAAATAGATTAAGAATAATTTTATCTTATTTAACTAAACTTACACTAATTAAATTAAACACAAGGAAAAAAAATGTCAACAGTAACTTTTAAACAAGACACAGTATGTAACCTAGCAGGAAATGAGATCAATGTAGGTGATCAAGCACCAATCGTAACAGTAGTAAATTGTAACCCAATGCTTCAAAATGAGCAAGTTGGTGGAGCACAAGAAAATGTTCAATTAGTTGTAGTAGTACCTTCATTAGATACACCAGTATGTGATGCTGAAACTAGAAGATTCAACACAGATGCAGCAGCATTAGAAAATGTTAATGTTAAAACTGTTTCTATGGATTTACCGTTTGCAGCAGCAAAATTTTGTTCAACAGCTGGTATCGAAAACTTAGCAGTATGTTCTGACTTCAGAAACAAAGATTTCTCAAATGCTTACGGAATGTTATTAGCAGACGGACCTTTAGCAGGTGTTACAGCTAGATGTATTTTTGTAATTGATACAAACGGTGTTGTTACATATAAACAATTAGTTCCAGAAATTACTTCTGAGCCAGATTATGCAGAAGCTTTAGAAGCAGCGGCAGCAGCTAAATAATTTAAAGTTTAAAACTTTAAAGGGGAGGTTACCTATTTTGGTAATCTCCCCTTTTTTTATACTCAAAAAAAATCTAAAAGTGAAACTTTCAAAATATTTTTATCTAAATTCTATTCAGCTTTTTTATAAATCAAAATTGCTAAAGCAACCGCTATTCGCTTTTTTTCCACTCTTTATATAAAGCATCATGAGTTTCTATCTCTTTTTTTGAAGGTTTTCTTCTACAAGAAAGGTATCCTTTGCTTCCATCACATGTTTCAAAAGGATAAACTGTTGCATATACCCAATAGTATCCACCACTTTTAGTTGCATTTTTTACAAATCCTGTCCATATATTTCCAGCTTGCACAGTATCCCATAAAGATTTAAATGCAATTTTTGGCATATCAGCATGCCTTACACAACTATG
The DNA here is from genome assembly GCA_023140455.1 of Desulfobacteraceae bacterium. Next base: position 1,430 of record JAGLLQ010000056.1, read on the forward strand.
TGGCTGACCAATAAGTTCACTAAGATTATACCCAGCTAATTTACAAAAATCATCATTAGCAAAAGATATTATACCTTTTGCATCTGTTTCACTTACAAGAAATGCGTATTCATCTAAAACTGTTTCATTCATAATATAATCTCCCTAACTTTAAAATTTTTTAGATTGAGCATCTGACATAAGCTCATTTGCCATACTTCTTACTTCTGATGCTATATTTGAAACATTGTTAGCCTCACTAGCATTTTCTTGAGTTACCCTATCAAGCATAGTAACAGCATCATTAATTTGTTCAATACCAAGCATCTGTTCTTTAGAAGCAGAGCTTACATCTTCAATAATATGGATTGTTTCACCAATATGTCCATTTAATGTTTCATAACCACTAATCATATCAGAAGATATTTTTTTACCTTCATTTGCTTTAGTTGTTGCAGACTCAACCAATGCTTTAATTTCATTGGCAGCTTCAGCTGATCTACTTGCAAGATTTCTAACCTCTTGTGCAACAACTGCAAAACCTTTTCCTGCTTCTCCTGCTCTTGCTGCTTCAATGGTTGCATTCAACGCTAGCAGGTTTGTCTGTTCCGAGATATCTGTAATAGTTTCAGAAACCCGACCAATTTTGTTGGCAGCATTGCCAAGATCATCCACTCTTGAAGATGCCGTTTCAACTCTTTCAACAGCTTTATTTGAAATGTGACTTGCCTTGTCAGCATTTTGTGCAATATTTTTACTGGTATCACTCATCTGGGATGTTGATTCTGCTATCAACTGAGTATTGGTACTCAGTTCTTCCATTGCAGCTGCTACTGCATTCATGTCTTCGCTCATAACTTCAGCATTATTTGCAACATTTTTAGTTTTTTCTGCAGAGGCATCCGTCTCTTCAGAAAGTTCTTTTGCAATCACTCTCATTTCATTGGAAGAATTATGCAGGTTCAATGCCTCTTTGTAGATTTTTTTCATGCTATCCTGCAGGGATTGGGCAAAGGTATTTAAATTATATCCTAAAAAATCCAGCTCATCCAGCTTGTTTTCTGGTTTGTCTGCTGTATCAAATCTTCTGGTCAAATCCCCTTTTTTCATTTCTTTTGCAGTGTCAGCGGACTGTAAGAGATTTTTGATAATACCTGCAATCAGAATAATACTTGTCACCATGAGAATGATGCCGGTGACTAAGCCTAAGAGCTGAAAGATAATTAATCGTTGTACTTTTTTTTCAGCAAGCTTTTGGAGCATCATCACAGCAGTATTCATCTCCTGTAAAAGGTTTATATTATTTTTTTTTATATAGCTCAGGGACGCTGCTGTATCTCCTTTTTGGCTAGAAATGTTTTTTATATGTAGAGAGAAATCTTTCCAGATTTCTTTTACCTTTACAAGCTGTGAATAGGCAGGCTCTGATGGTTTTGGGATAGCTGCATAATCCCCTTCTAAGTCCAGAGAAAGCGGAGCTTTCCCGGAATCAGCCAAGGCAGACAGAGTAATATCAAATACTTTCACTGTATTGCTTGCAGTAGAACGCAATTTTTTCTTTTGTTCAGCATCAGCCGATGCGGCACATAGGAAAATTTCTTTTGACATTTTTTGAGAAAGCATGCGCTGACGCCCGGCAAGGTTGATAACAAGGCCATCAGCCTTTTGTGCTGACGTGGTGTACCAGGTAAAAAGAAACATTGATAAAATAATTAAAGACAATCCCGCAACAATCAGACCTAACTTATATCGTATAGCCATTGGCTTATCCTTTCGTGCAAACAAATTGAAGAATTATTTTTTAAGCCTAACATAAATCGCATAAGTGTGCAAATAGTTTTAATGAAAAAAATTAAGCTCTATAAGATCATATCTATCAGGTTGTTGATTTGAGTGGATGGGGTAATCCTGTTAAATATCAATGGTTGGGAGTCGTTGTTAGGAATGATTAAATTTCATTGTATAAATGATTTAGTTATTGTATACTTTTTAGATATAGTAATTATAATTTCGTAAAAATTAACAATGGATTAATTATTGGATTGGTTATGGATATATCTGAAGCTGACAGCGAAAAAATAATAAATAAATATATATCTAATATGCCAAGCCTTTCAACTACCATTTCAATGGTATTAAAAGTCTGTAACAGCCCTGATACAACTGCTAATGATTTAAACAGAGTAATCTCTCTGGATCCTGTTTTAACCGGGAATGTGTTAAAATTAATAAATTCAGCATTTTATTCAATGCGCGATCGTGTTACTTCTTTAACTAAAGCTATTATTATGCTGGGAATGAATACTATAAAAAATCTAGCTATCAGTACTGCGATCCTTGGTACTTTAAATAAAGCGAAATCTGTAAAAACTTCATCAATCGATGCATTCTGGGAACATTCTATCTGTGTGGGAACCGCTGCTAAAATTATTGCATCAATGCCAGAGCTTGGATTGAAAAATAAAGATGAATTTTTTGTTGCCGGGCTTTTACATGATATAGGGAAAATACCATTAATCAGCTGTTTCCCTGAAAATTATTTACTTGTGGAGAAAGCAGTTCATGAGGAAGGTGTAGCAATTATAAGAGCGGAGAATAAGTTCCTTAATATAAATCATTCTCAGATCGGGAAAAAAGTTGCTGCTAAATGGGGCATTGCAGGATCAATTTATGAAACAATATGCTATCATCATTTTCCTTTTACTATTGATGTTGACAATACACAAGTGGTACAGATCGTTGCTCTTGCAGATGTTCTTGCAAAAACTCTTGGAAAAAAAGCAAGTAATGAATTGACAGAAGAGCCTGATATAGTGTTTAATTTGAATAATACTTTATTAATTAATATGTTGGATAAAATGAATATTGAATATGATAGTATTGCAGAGATAAAAGAAACAATTGTTGATGAACTTGAAAAAGCAAAAGAATTTTTACATATAGCTCAAAAAGGATAGCAAAAGGTAAGGACAAAATGAAAATTAGATTTTGGGGAGTCAGGGGATCAATACCCTGTCCCGGGCCAAAAACTATGAAATATGGTGGCAATACCATGTGCATCGAGATGCGGCTTAGTGACCCTGACCGATTGTTTATTATTGATGCAGGTTCTGGTATCAGAGAACTTGGCAATTACCTGATGGCTAATGATTTCCCAAAAGGTCCTATTAAAGCTGATATTTTTTTGTCACATACTCATTGGGATCATATTATGGGATTTCCTTTTTTTACACCAGTATTTATACCTGGGACAAAATTGCGTGTTTACGGGCCTGTTAATTACAAAAAAGATACACTGGAAAAGATTGTTGGCGGGCAATTGGAATATGATTATTTCCCCATACGTCAGGTTGAGCTTAGCGCAGACATTGATTATTTTGAGACAAAAGAAGGTATATTAGATTTGGGGTATGATAAGGTTAAAGTAACTACCAAAATATTAAACCACCCAATTCTTTGTCTTGGTTACAGATTTGAATATAAAGGTAAAGTAGTATGTACAGCCTATGATACAGAGCCCTTTCAGAATTTGTTTTATCTTTCTCCTGATGATCCTTCCTATGATGAATCAAGGGTTAAAGAAGGAGAAGAATTTGCAGCCGAGCTGAATCAAGAACTTATGGAGTTTTTTGCTGGTGCAGATCTTTTGATACATGATGCTCAGTACACTGCAAAAGAATATTATGACTCAAAAGTCGGCTGGGGACATACACCTATGGAATATGCAATCAGCTCTGCACAAAAAGCTGGGGTGAAGAATCTTGCCCTTGTTCACCACGAGCCGCTTTATTCAGATAAAAAACTTGATGAATTATCTGAAAGATATTGTAACTCAGTTAATTTAAGGAATATACAGGTCTTTTTTGCAAGAGAGGGTATGGAAATAAATTTGTAAGGGAGATGGATGAATAAATCAACAGCCACAGTTCTTGCCGTAGATGATGAAGTCTATAATCTTAAAATAATTTCATACCATTTGAAGAATGAAAATTTTGAGGTTCTAACAGCAGGTGACGGACAGGAAGCATGGGATTTACTGGTTGAAACTCCTGAAAAATTCGATGCAGTTCTTTTAGATCGCAGCATGCCGCGAATGAATGGCATGGAGGTGCTAAGTAAAATTAAATCCCACGATAGTCTGAAAACTATTCCGGTAATTTTTCAAACTGGCATGAAACATCAGGACGATATTTTAGAAGGTCTTCAGGCCGGTGCATATTATTATCTCACAAAACCTTATAAACGGGATGACCTCAGGACTATTGTAAATGCCGCTGTTTCTGATTCTATTAAGTATAGAAAACTTGAAAATGAGACTGCTAAAGTCTTAAAGGCTTTTGCGTGTTTAAAAAAAGGAGAATTTGAAGTTTATACCCTGGAACAGGGAGAACAATTATCAGCTCTTTTATCCAGCGCCTGTCCTGAACCTCGAAAAGTTGTTGTGGGACTTTGGGAGTTGATTCTTAACGGGATTGAACATGGGAACCTTGGTATCTCTTATGCTGAAAAATCACAATTAAATCAGGATAATCAATGGACAGCTGAAATTGAAAGACGATTATCTCTTAGCGAGAATAAAACAAAATTCGTGGAAATTTTAATGAATCGAGATAGCAGGGGTATAGAATTTATCATACAAGACCAGGGTGATGGCTTTGATTGGCAGGATTATATAGATATATCTCCTGAAAGAGCATTTGACAGCCATGGACGAGGTATTGCCATGGCATGCATGTATAGTTTTGATAAAGTTGAGTATTTAGGTAATGGTAATATAGTCTCAGCCGTTGTTTCATTGGATACATAGAAGCAGATACCTATAAGATAATCAGATAGAATAATCGATCAGAAAGATGAAACCCTTTACAAAGGGTATCCCCTGCCTTATATTTATCCTGATATAATTTTTAACAAACATTATTTTTAAGTAGTATTGGAGATAAACTTTGAATAATACTTTAGTACTTGCGACCAGAAATAAAGGAAAAACCAGAGAGATACAGCATGTTTTAAAAGATTTTCCTGTCATAATAAAAAACCTTGATGATTTTGGACCTATTCCTGAAGTTGTAGAAGATGGTGAAACTTTTGATGATAATGCTTATAAAAAATCATCATTTACTGCAAGAGTGCTGGGTCTTCCTGCCCTGGCAGATGATTCAGGACTTTTAGTTGATGCTATTGGAGGAGAACCTGGTGTCATATCTGCAAGGTATGCAGGAGAGAATGCAACTGATCAGGAGAATCTTGAAAAAGTATTAACCATGTTAAAAGATAAAGATAACCGTAAAGCTTCTTTTAAATGCGTGCTTTCTATTGCAATCCCGACAGGGGCAGCTCTTACATATGAGGCAGACTGTGAAGGGGAAATCCTTTCAAAACCTCGTGGCAATAACGGTTTTGGATATGATCCGGTTTTTTATTATCCTGAGCTTGATAAAACATTTGCACAATTGACAATTGACGAAAAAGCCAAGGTCAGCCACCGTGGAAAAGCATTAAAAGAGTTAGGCTCAGAATTTAAGAAAGTGCTTGAGTGGATTGATATACATATGCCTTAATTTTTTAATTGATTACTTTAAAGGAGATTTATGTCTTTTTTTGAACTTGTAGAAAGCAATAGAAGTTGCAGACGTTTTGATCATTCTGTTAAACTGGACAAGGATATGCTCAAAGAGCTTGTCGTGCTTGCAAGATTGTGTGCATCTGGCGGGAATGTGCAGCCTTTGAAATATATTCTCTGTTCAGATGAGAAAAAAAATGCAGAGATTTTTTTGTGCCTTAAATGGGCAGCATATTTAAAAGACTGGAAAGGACCTGAACCCTCTGAAAGACCAACAGGCTATATTACAATTCTTGGAGACAAATCCATTGCAACAAATTTTTGGTGTGATCATGGAATAGCCGCCCAGACAATGCTCCTTGGAGCAAGAGATAAAGGCTTTGCTGGATGTATTTTTGCAGCTATTAACCATCCAAATTTAAAAAAGGTTCTTAGTATTGATGGTAATTTTGACATCCTTTTAGTAATTGCGATTGGCAAGCCAATTGAAGAAATAAAGATAGAAAAAGTTGATACTGACGGTGATATTAAATACTTCCGTGATGAGGCTTTGGTGCATCATGTGCCAAAAAGAGGGCTCAACGAACTTATCATTTCTTCTTATTAGATTAATTAAATATTATTCAGGCTAAATAGTTTGAAGATCTTTCTTGTAAACCCCAGTCTTTTAGATTTCAGATCAGACGAGTATGATGCTTTTGCTGTTCCAACAGGGCTTTATTATATTGGCGCACTTTTAAAAAAGCATGGATTTGATGTAGATATTGTAAATCTTGCAATTCAAAAACAACCTTTTGTTTATCTAAATGACCTGCTAAAGGAAGAGAGACCTGACATGGTTGCTTTTTCAGTTCTTAATGCAAACAGGTTTTCAGCATTTGAAGCAGCAACCGCAACAAAGAAATTTAATAAAGATATTAAAATAGTGTTTGGTGGGCCATGTGCAACTTTTTTACCGGAGCATCTTTTTAAAGCTTTACCGGAGCTTGATTATATTGTTGCAGGTGAAGGTGAATTTACATTTTTAGAACTTGCTGAGTTGGTCAAATCAGGTAGTGTTGAACAAATTAAAACAATTAAAGGCCTCTGGTATAGAAAAGATAATCAAGTTATAAAAACAGAAAAAAGAGATCTGATTGCAGATCTTGATATTCTTCCAAACCCAGCAGAGTTTTTTGATTTTCAGCATTTATCTCTGTCAAGGGGATGTCCGGGTAATTGCAGGTTTTGCGGCTCTCCAAAATTCTGGGGTAAAGGTAATGTAAGGTTTCATTCGGCTGATTGGTTTGTTGATCAGATAGAAGTTCTATATAAAAAAGGCATAACTCATTTTTATATCTCTGATGATACCTTTACAATGGATAAAAAGAGAGTGATCAAGGTATGTGAGAAGATAATTTCAAGAAACATTATTATTACCTTTGCGGCGATCTCAAGGGTGGATTTTATAAATAAAGACATTCTTTTTTTCATGCGAAAAGCAGGGTGTATCCAGATCAGCTTTGGCGTTGAAAGCGGTGCTTTGCAAATAAGAAATAATCTTGGCAAACCAGTTGCCAATGAAAGAATTATTCAAACATTTCAACTTACAGGTTCTTACGGGATTTTACCTAGAGCATATTTTATTTATGGTTCACCAGAAGAAACAAAAGAAACAATAAAAGCAAGTTGTGACTTGATTGCTCAAATAAAGCCTTTAAGCGCAATTTTTTATCTTTTAGTAATTTTCCCCGGAACAGAGTTATATTATAAATTGGAAAGGCAAGGCCTTGTTTCCGATGAAATATGGCACGAAAAAATTGAAGACATTCCATGGTTTGAATTTGATACAACTCTTTGTTTTGAAGATGTTAAAAAGTTTGGCAGGGAACTTAGAGCTGCATTTTTCAAAAATCTTGACAAGTTTGCTTTAGATATTAATCTTGTTGATAGTAATGAACTTTATTCTGAGCATGCAAAATTTTTATCAAGACTTGGTATGACATTCAGTCATGGTGAATATGCAAATAATAAATATGTAAAGAACTGGGCAAATTATACGATTGCAGAAAAACTATTTAAGAAAGCTTTGAAGTATAATCATGATTTAGATGCATATCTTGGACTTGGAATGCTTTTTCAGAAAAGGAGGCAATTTGTAAAAGCAATATCCTTTCTTGAAAAAGGATTGAATTGTTTTCCTGACAGCTATGATATGAATGTTTGCATGGGGATTTGTTTTATGAACACAAAGGAATTTTCAAAAGCATTAATTTATTTTAATAAATTTAAAGATATTTCAGCTGTGCAGAAGTATATTAAAATATGTAAAAAACTATTATCAAATGGATAAACAATGACTGACTATAAATTAGCAAATATTAAAAAAAAAGAGCTTAAACTCTCTCAACAGAGAGAAGAGATTTTAAAACTTGAACCTGAAGAAGCAGTGGACAGTATTCTCAGCTCTCCTCAGCCTGCCACTTTAATCCAATCTTTTCCAAGTCAGGATTTATACTTTTTAATGCATTCTGTTGGACCAGAAGATTTTATCCCTGTTTTATCCTTGTCTTCATCAGATCAGTGGGAGCATATTTTAGATATGGATATATGGGCAGATGATAAGCCTGATATTCCCAATATGACCAAAGCTTTAGGCTTACTTTTCCAGGCAGACTCCAAACGCCTTATGCGGTGGATTGTAAAAGAAAAAGTTGACATGCTGGAGTATTATTTTTTAAAGAATACGGAGATATGGATCAGGGAGCATGATGATGTCCCTCCTGATGAAGATGATTTTATGACATTTGATGACAAGTTTTATTTCAGATTTCCCAAAGCTTATAAAAATGAGGAGGGGAAACCTGCACAAGAGCTTATTACAAATATGCTTGACAGTGTCGCACAAATGGATCTCTCTGTATTCCATGCACTTTTGCTTGAGACAACTTCAGTATTAGCTCCGGAAGTTGAGGAAGAACAGTTCAGGCTTAAGAATGTTCGACTTGCAGAAAAAGGATTTCTTCCTTCCCATGAAGCAGTGGGTATTTATCAGCCTTTATCATCTCTTAAATTAAGGGAAAGACCATCAAGATTATTAGATAAAAAAAGATCTTATAACCCTGATATCCCAATGGCTTCACAATATACATCTCAATTTATCAAAGGAGACAATCTTTTTGCAGCATCACTAAAGTTACTTAACAATGATATCTTTTTTGACTTGCAAGCTGAATTTGCATCTCTTGTAAATAAAGTAATTTCCGCGGATAAAATTAAAATTCGTGAAAAAGAAGATATTGAAAAAGTAATAGAAAAAGTATGTGCTTATCTTTCAGTAGGTATTGAAAGAGTGGATAAAAATAATCCTGTGCCAGTGCTTGAAAAGTATTTTCTTGAAGATGTTTTCAGAGCAGGGTCAAGTGAGATCTTAAGACTTGGAAGAAAGATTAATCTCTGGCACAAAACAAGCTTTATGAACAAAAATAATCTTCCATTGAGTTTCCTTGATGAAAAATGGCTTGGTATTGTGGGAGGGCTGATGCTTGACAGACCTCTGTTTTTTGATGTTTTCAGCCAGGGAGAAGCATACAGGAATTTTAAATCATTTAAGGAGATTCGTGATGTTGCAATAGAGGCTGAAAAAATTATTGAGACAGATAAGATACTGGCAACCTTTGATATTGATATCCAATCATTTTCTAAAGGTATTTTAACATATAAATCTCTTCTTTTTACCTTGTGGGTCAAAAGTCATCTTGGCCTGGATAACTCTTTGAGTCCTATACCTGTTAATGAGTTTAAAGATTTTTTTGCTGCTCTTTTTTCAAATAAAAAAGAGTCTAAGATTGAGAATATAAAAAGAGAAGATTTTATTTTATGGGTTTCAAAAGTCAGTAAAATAGAACGTGAAGAGATATCAGATGATTTTATTTTTGCAGCAAATGAAATGTTTGATGAAATAGAAGAAGAATACGGCTCTGTCAATGTAAATGATCTTGATCTCAGACTTATTCGTCATTTTCTGCTTATATAATTTTAAGGCTGTATGCGCTTACCCAGACTCAGAACATTATCATTGCCATAACCAATTGCATTGTAGAAGGCTATTACTTTGGTATTAGTTTCTCTGACTTGGAGATTTATTTTAGGGCATCCTTTTTCTTTTAGAAGAGATTCAACATAGAGCATAATTTCACGTCCAAATCCCTTTCTCTGATATTCAGGTGTTACTGCTAAAAAATTTATCCAGCCCCGCCGCCCCTCATAACCGCCCATTACAGAAGCTACAATTTTTTCCTCAAACACACCGACCAAGAATAATTCAGGGTTAACCATAAGCTTTCTTTCTATATCATCTACCGGATTACTCCAGGGGACTACTATTCCGCATGCTTTCCATAGACAGATTACTTCTTCCTGATCTTTTTTTTCATATACTCTGATATTTATACAGATCTTATATAATCTCCTTATTGATACCCTTAATGCTTATCTCTTTGTTATTAATCACTGAGTTCCTTTTTCATTAATAATTGTGAGATGCAGATTAAAAGGAGATAATAAAATAAGCAAAACCATTACAGCTACGTATGCCATATATCTATTATTGGGCAATACACTATCAATACAGGTCAATAAAAAATATGCTGCTACAATTGATATTATTGTTGTCGGCATACTTTTGATTGCAATTTTGTATTTAGTACCACACGATGGGCAATTAAGATAACTCATAGTAATGATCATTTTCATGTGACTAAATTTATGATTACAATTTTTGCAAGGCGTCATTTGGGCCCCTTCATAATAATCAGCATATTTATAAGATTATGCATTATTTAATAATTTATTTCTTAGTAATTTATAGTTTACGGTATTATTGATGTCAATTGTAAATGTTTATATTGTTAGGGCGAAGTTTGATTTTGTTGCTATAGTAGAGTAGTATTTATTCATGGATTCAAGTATGACTCATTTTATCAAAAATAAGATTAAATCAATTCCTTTGCAGAATGAACCTGAAATCAAACTCTGGTATTGTGAAATACCGTCAATTTTAACTATTTTATTTGATACTGTAAAACACCCGTATTATACTGAAAATTATAATATAGTTAGAAATAGAACAATTGATAAGCATGATTTTTTAATAACTTTTCTCTCTGATTTAGAGCTTACAACCTTAAATAATTTTAAAAGTTTTAAAAAACAAATAGAGTGGCTTGCAGGCAGGTTTTTATTAAAAAATTGCCTCTCTTTGTTTATTGAAAATATAGACGAATTTAAAAATATACTTGTTGCTTATGAAGAAGAGGGCGCTCCGTTTTTACCGGATTTCCCGGACATCAAAATATCTCTTTCCCATTCAGGGAATATTGCAGCAGTTGGTATGTGTTCAAAGCAAAATATTGATATAGGTGTTGATGTCGAGCAGTTCAGATCAAAACCGGATAAAAATTTTTTAAACACTGCATTTACTCAAAATGAGATAAACAGCATGGATGATACTGTTGAAGATATATTAATAAAATGGACTACTAAGGAGGCTTTTTTAAAATATATTAAAAAGGGTTTTAACGAAAGCCTTCATAAAGTTGAAGTTA
>JAGLLQ010000560.1 GCA_023140455.1 Desulfobacteraceae bacterium
TTAAAATTTACAGGCGGTGCTTTATGGCTTGCACAAATATTTGTTGGAATTATGCCTGAGTTTCTTACCAGTGGAGCTGGATTGCCTATCGGGGTTGCTATCATGACAGGTACTCTGACCAATCTGATGAGTGATGGAGCAACGGTGTCAGCACTGGGCCCTGTTGTTCTGCCCATGGCTACTCTAACTGGAGTGCATGTCTGGAAAGTTGGTCTTGCATGTGCATTCTCATCATCATTTGCTCATTTTTTGGTTGTCGGGACTCCAAATAATGCTATTGTCTTTGGTATGGGAAAGGATCCGGAAACAGGGGAACGCCTGCTCAGTGTGATGGATTTTTTCAAATATGGGTTGCCTTATTGGGCACTGTGTATGATCGTATTGTATCTGTGGGTAATCGTTGGATACTGGACATTGATTGATTTTCCTGCGATACTATAAATTGCTGAATGGTGAGTTGTCAGGTTGTTGCAACCTGGCAACTTCATGATAAATTCGGAAGGATTTTAAAAAAATGATTCAATCCAAATCCATATACAGCGCATTCAGACAAAAGATGATAATCATCACTTTGCTGATTTCTTTTGTACCTTTGACTCTCCTTGGTTTTAGTATTTATTATGGGTTTGCTAAAGTCTATCACCAGAAGATTGAGCAGCAGATGATTTCCAGAGCAAAAGCCTGTGCCCAGAGCCTGGAGCTTTTTTTAGAAGAACGACAGGTTATTCTATCTACAATAGCCAAAGCAGGTTCTTTATCCTATTACAATAACAAAGAACACTTAAGCCAGCTTTTTGATAATATAAATACACAAACCGGAGGCGGGCTTATTGATTTAGGCGTGATTGATAGTAATGGAGATCATCTTGCCTATGTGGGGCCCTACAAGTTAAAGGGTCTTAATTACAAAAAACAGCCCTGGTTTGATCAGGTCATGATACGAGGGTTATATATCAGTGATGTTTACATGGGATACAGGGATTTTCCACATTTTATTATAGCAGTTAAGTCAAGTGATAGTGAAAGCAATTGGATTTTAAGAGCAACAATAGATCCTGAAATATTTGTAAATTTAATAAGTACAGCTCAGACCGGGAAAACAGGAGACGCTTTTATCATAAATAAAACAGGCGATTATCAGTCTTCCCCCAGATTTTATCAAAAAAAGATACTTGATGATTCAGGCATTGACACTACAAAGTTTGGCTCAAGAATTTCTGTTATCAATAAATGTGATGTTTTTGGGGAAAGCGTAATATGTGCCGGTATGTGGATAAAAAATAGAGAATGGCTTCTTATTGTGAACCAAAACTTAAATGAAAATATATTTTCTTTTTCAGAAATGAGGATTGAAAATATTTTAATATTTTTTTTAGCATTCCTTGCCATCATTATTACCACAATTGTGACAACAAAATTTAGTGTTGATAAGCTTCAGGAACGGGATAAAAAGCTTGAAGAAATGAATTGCCAGCTTATTCAGACAGATAAAATGGCAGC
>JAGLLQ010000561.1 GCA_023140455.1 Desulfobacteraceae bacterium
ACCTCCTTATTTATAAAATATCAATAACTTCATAGACTCTTTTCCCGCCAGGGGCCTGAAGCTCTGCTTCATCACCCGGTTTTTTCCCAAGAAGCGCCCTTCCAAGTGGTGAAGTAACTGATATTTTTCCATCTTTAATATTTGCCTCGTCCTCTCCAACTATCTGATATTCGACTTCTTCCTCAGTATCAATATTTTCAACCAGTACTTTACAAGCAAATCTCACGCAATCTTTTTTTACTCTATCCGGATCAATAACTTCAGCGCTAGATAATTTATATCCAATTTCACCAATTCGGCCCTGAATAAAGCCTTGTTTTTCTTTAGCAGCATCATATTCAGCATTTTCTGAAAGATCTCCATGCGCCCTTGCAGTTGCAATTGCTTTAATGTTTTCCGGTCGATCAACACTTTTTAATTTTTTAAGCTCAGCATTTAGAGCTTCATAACCTTGTTTAGTTATTGGTATACTGTCCAATTCTTAACTTCTCCTAATTTACAGCCAGTTTACAAATTAGTTTACAAATAATTTTCAGCTAATAACTTGCCAATCTGAACGGTGTTTGTTGCAGCACCTTTTCTAATATTATCAGAAACAATCCAGATATCAATTCCATTTTCTATACTCAAATCCTGCCTTATTCTTCCAACAAATGTCAAATCATTGTCATGGGCATCTATTGCAAGAGGATAAACATTATTTTGAGGGTCATCCAGCACCTGAACACCAGGAGCGTTTTTAAGGGCATCTCTTATCTGTTCGCAATTTGCATGTTTTTCTGTTTCAATATTAACAGATTCAGAATGAGAATTAAAAACAGGAACCCGAACAGTTGTAGCAGTTATCCTTATAGTGTCATCTCCAAAAATTTTCCTTGTCTCATTAACCATTTTCATCTCTTCTTTTGAATAGCCGGATTCAAGGAAAGAATCTATATGAGGAAGCACGTTAAAAGCTATTGGATGCGGATAAACTTCAGCCACAGGAGATTTACCCTCCATGACGGCCTTTGTCTGCTCTCTAAGTTCTTTTACAGCTTTAACACCGGTTCCTGAAACAGCCTGGTATGTTGAAATGACAAGCCTTTTAATTCCAAAATTTCTATAAATTGGATTTAAAGCAACTACCATCTGTATGGTTGAACAATTTGGATTTGCAATAATGCCTTTATTCTTATAATCTGCTACTGCATCAGGGTTTACTTCAGGGACAACAAGAGGTATGTCTGGATCCATTCTCCAGGCACTGGAATTATCCACTACTATACATCCGGATTTTGCGGCTTCAGGTGCGAACTCTAAGCTTGTAGATCCTCCAGCTGAAAAAAGAGCAATATCATATCCCTTAAAGGAATCCTTTTTCATCTCTTCAACAACAAATGTTTCATCTCTGAATTTTATTTCTTTCCCTGCTGAACGACTTGAGGCAAGAAGTTTAAAATTATTAATAGGAAAATTTTGCTCTTCAAGGCAGGTCAACATCTGACTACCGACAGCCCCTGTTGCTCCTGCAACTATAACATTTAACTTTTTTGTAACCATTCAATCAAACCTCTGTAATAAAAATATTTTAACTTCTTCTATCCTTTGTTTTATTTTTCTGCCAGGGAAGCATAGCATGAGAAGAAAAAAGAAAGCATACCGGTCCTGATACAATGTATACCGATAGGGCGGTAAATAAAACTATCCATGGCTCATGAATCACAGTAGCAATGATTAATACTAATCCTACAAGCCGATTAAATTTCATTCTCTTAAAAAGAGATACTTTTTTAAAACTATGATATTTAATTGAACTAACCATACAAAAAGATAAAAAGTACAACATTACAAGAAAAACTACTCTATATGGTTCAGGCTCAATATTAAGTTGTGAGAATAATAATATACTTAAAGCAGTCATTGCTGCAGCTGCCGGGATAGGAAGTCCTTCAAAGCTGCTGGAACTTTCCGGTGTGCCGGCTGTAGTATTAAATCTTGCAAGACGGAGCGCTCCGCAAATCATAAAAAGGAAACCTGCAACCCAGCCAAGCCTGCCCATTGGTTTAAGGACCCAGAATATCATCATAAGCGATGGTGCCATGCCAAAGGTAACAAGATCGGCTAAAGAATCATATTCTATCCCGAACCTGCTTGTAGTATTTGTTGCTCTTGCAATTTTACCATCTAAAAGATCAAATACTCCTCCGATTAAAATAGCAATTGCTGCAT
>JAGLLQ010000562.1 GCA_023140455.1 Desulfobacteraceae bacterium
CAGTAGCCTGGGCAAAAGCTGCATGCTTTTTGGTTCCTTTGGAAATAAAGGTTTTAGGAGAAGAAAATTTTTCCACTGAAAAATCGTACATAATAGTGGCAAATCACCAGAGCATGGCAGATATTATTATATTGCAAGCATATGTGAAGCTTACTATCAAATGGATCATGAAAAAAGAGCTGGAAAGCATACCACTATTTGGATTTGCCTGTAAAAAACTTGGATGCATTTATGTTGACAGATTTAATCACAAGTCAGCCCTTGCTTCCATGAACGCAGCACAAAAAAACCTTTCAACGAATTCTTCTGTGATTTTTTTCCCGGAAGGAACCAGAACCAGAGATGGCAAACTTTTAGATTTTAAAAAAGGAGCCTTCCGGTTTGCCATGGCAACAGGCATCCCCATCTTACCTGTCACAATAAAAGATTCTATAAATATCCTGCCCGCTGATTCCATAGATGTCTCCCCTGGCTCAGCAAGTATTATCATCCATCCTCCAATTAATATGGACAACAGATCCATAGAAGAATTAGATACAATACTCTCAATTACAAAAAAAACCATAGCAAGCGCCTTATAATTTAAATATTTAAATTTTTCATTTTCTTTCTTGACCCGACTTTTTAATTCTGTTAAAACCAAGTAAATTAGTAGGATATAAATTAAGAGGGTTAATAAAATGACCACTGAACAAACCTACCAAAACATTTTACTCTGCACAGATTACTCTAAAGATGCCGAGATGGCCTTTACACACGCATTTGATCAGGCAATGAAACATCATGCAAAACTTCATATCATGAATGTGATTCCTTCTGTCAATCCATGTGAAATCCACCTTGACACTTCAGTGTCTAAACAGGAAAGCAGAGCTTTATCAATAGCAACTGATGGACAGTATCGCCTTGAAGAACTCGGTGCATTAAAAAAAGTGTATTCAGAACGATGCCAGGAGCTTGATGATCATGAATTTGTGGTAAAAGTCGGATCTCCAGATCTTGAAATCATTGATTATTCAGAAAAAAACCACATTGATATGATTTTCCTTGGTACAGCCGGAAGGAATGAAAAGAATCGGCTTATTTATATTCGTACCGCAGCAAATGTTTCCAAGTTTTCAAATTGTCAGGTGATAACTATTGGCGGTTCTGGTGGCAGCCCCGAGCATGGTGATCCCAAGCAACCCGGGAAAGTTGAAAAAAATAAAACTCTAAACAGGATCATTAATGAATTTAACAGCCAGTAACAATTTATTCGATCTAACATTTAAAAGTGTTATTGATGCCCTCCCCTGTTATCTGATGATTCAGGACCCTGATTTTAATATTCTATTTGCCAATCAGACATTCCAAAATGATTTTGGCCAGGATGTGGCAGGTAAATCTTGTTATAGTGTGCTAAAAGGCACTCAGCATCAATGTTCTATTTGTCCGGTCCGAGAGACATTTAATGATAAGGGCGTGCATGTTACAGAAGAGACCATTAATCTATCTGATGGAACTATTATTGAAATGATTGCATATTCCTCACCCTTGTTTGATGTCAAAGGTGATGTCATGGCTTCCATAAAACTTTTAGGAAATGTTGAAAAAGTTAAAAGCATCCATAAAGAGCTTGTAACTCTTGGTCAGTCCATTGCCCTGCTCTCCCATGATATTAAAAATATATTGGAAGGCCTGCAGGGAGGCATGTATGTTGTTGAAGAGGGTCTAAAAGATAAAGATACCAAACTCTCTGTTCAGGGATGGGATATTGTTAAACGAAATATTACTGAAATCACCAGGGTTACTCAAAATATCCTTTATTCCGCAAAAGAAAGGAAACCCAAACTCCAGAAAATTTCTCCTGTGGAAATTGCGCAACAAACAGGGCAATTGTTTGCTGAAAAAGCAAAATCATCAGGGATTCAACTTCTCCTGCAGCTCAACCCGAAAACTCCATCAATAAAAATGGATGCATCCGGTATGTCCCGTATGTTGACTAACCTGATATGGAATGCCCTTCAGGCCTGCCAAAAAAACAGTAAAAAGAACAAACACATGGTATTTGTAAGAGTAGATTATTATGACAATTATCATTTCATGTTTGAAGTTGAAGACAATGCAAGCGGTATGGATTACAATACACGAGATAACCTTTTTAAAGAATTTTTTTCCTCAAAAGGTGATTCAGGTACTGGCCTTGGTTTAATGGTGGTTGAAAGAATCGTTAGAAATCACAAGGGAAAAATCGAAATATTAACTAAGCCTGATCAGGGCAGCCTGTTCAGAATAATATTTAGATTGGATCATAAAAAATAACCACAATTATTAAAATAATATAAAATTAAAGAGGTAAAACTATGGAAACTACTCCCTTTAAAATAGTCATTATTGACGACAATACTGACTATTTATTCA
>JAGLLQ010000563.1 GCA_023140455.1 Desulfobacteraceae bacterium
GCACTCAATCGAGCACAAAAATGCGTACAAAAATGCTTGCTGATATTGCATTTTCTCAAGCACTTAACCAGGCAAAAATTCCAGAGGCTAATATGCCCAATAATATTCCACAGAAAATATCTGGCCAATTAAAGATAGGTATATGCTGCGGAACTACAGTTGCAAGTCAGCTTAATAACATTGAATTTTATAGACAATTTCGTAAGGGCCAAATTAAATCATATGATCCTGTTAAACAATATTTGGCAGGAAATATTGCAGAACAACTTGTTTCTGAACATAATTTTTCAGGCCCTGGCCTGAATGTTGTCAATGCATGTTCTTCAGGATCTGATGCTATAGGAATTGGAATGTCCTGGATTAGAAATGGAATTTGCGACATTGTAATTGCAGGTGGCGCTGATGAATTAAATATAGTTCCCATCGCAGGATTTAATTCATTAGGAATATTAAGTGAATCCTTATGCAGACCTTTTGATAAAAATAGAAATGGACTGAATCTCGGTGAAGGTGCTGCTTTTCTTGTACTTGAAAAAGAATCTACTGCTAAAAACAGGAAAGCTGAAATATTAGCAGAATGCTGCTCTTACTCAACTGCCGCAGATGCTTATCATCTAACAACTCCAAGGCCTGATGGTAAAGGTTTAAAAACTGCAATTAAAAAAGCTTTGTTAAATGCCGGTTTAAAAGAAGATAATATTGATTTTATAAACGCCCACGGTACTGCAACAAAAAACAATGATGCAGTAGAAGGTAATTTGTTTAAATCAATGTTTAAAAAAAATACAAAGGTCTTTTCCACAAAAGGATATACAGGCCATACACTTGGTGCTGCAGGTTCTATTGATGCTGTTTTAACTGTACTATCACTCAAAGAACAATGGATACCAAAAAATGCTGGATTTTCCATGGAAGATCCGGATATTGGATTCAGCCCTGTTAGCAAATCAACAAATTATAAAGCAAATTATGCATTATCAACCTCGCTTGCATTTGGAGGTCAAAATTCTGCTATTATTTTTAGGAGAGTATAAATATGCAGTTACTTGGTAAAGGATTTGCTGACAAAAATGTAAAACTAAAAAAGATCCGTAGAGCAGATAATTTTGCAAAAATGGCTGTATCAGCTTCAATGAATGCATGTGCTGATTTTGATTTTCCGGATACAAAAAGCGATATCTCAATTATTCTTGCTACACAATTTGGGCCCCATGTAACAACTTTTAAATTTTTAGATGACCTGTTAGATTACTCAGAGATATCAGTATCTCCCACAATTTTTTCCCATTCTGTTCATAATGCTGCTGCTTCTTATATAGCTTCCACCCTTGAAATTATCGGGCAGACACTTACTATCACTTCTTTTATTGATCCTTTGAGGCAGGCATTAATACTGGCTGATGCATGGCTTAGAACAGACCAGGCCAATAAAATAATTGTATGTTATGCAGAAGAGGAATCAGGTCCATTTTTAACAGCTCATAAACATTGTATATTCCCTTCCTACTCAAAAGATACATTAAGAACCGGTGCCGCAGCTATTTTTGTGGAAAAAGGAAAAAATATTGAAATTCCTGTTAAAATTGAAAACCCTTTTACTTATATTGAGGAAATGTAAATACTTTGAAAAGTATAACTATTAAAGAAATTAAAGAGAAACTCATTGTACAGATTGCTTTATCAATAGGTGAAGAACCATCAAATATCCAATCAGATATGTTAATGCATGAACTTGGACTCGATTCTTTAGGACTTGTTGAATTATTTGTCTATATTGAAAAAGAATTAAAAATTCAGCTTATGGAATCAGGAATTTCCCAGGAAGATATTATGAAGATAGATTCTTTGGCAGAAAGTATTTATAAAGTTATTAATAAATAATGAATATTTATGATACATCTAACCGTTATTATTTAAACGGGATTGACTGGGTAATGGCCGCACTTAACTTACTCAACAAGAAAAAAACAGGAGTTGGAAACCATTCTCAACTTGTGCTTGTGTTAAAAGGATACCTTGATAAAGATAATTTAGCCAAAAGACTCTCTACAATACTGTCAAAAAGCTCCTTTTATAAGGGCAAAGCAAAACGGGCATGGCATCTTGCACCATACTGGAATATAGATCAACAAACTTTTTTCCCTGAAGATATGAAATTTTTTAAACTGGAATCCCTGGAATCATCTGAAAAATTGGATAACAAAGAACTTGACCATCTTATTTATTCTTTAGCAAAAACTCCATTTAAAGATGATAAAACTTTACTCGCTTTTGATCTTATTCATTGTAATAAATTTACTTATTTAATCATGAAATTTGATCACAAAATGTTTGATGCCAGAGGAGCTGAAAGTTTACTCGAATATATTTTAAATAAACAGGACTCTGATAAACAATATCACTTGCCTGCCCAGGGAGCTCAACTTAATTTATGGAAAAGCAGATTTTTATCAGGTCAGCAAATAAATAGATTTTTAAGATCTATTTATTCAAAAAAAATCAAAGTAGCATCTCTAAAAAAAATATATAATCAAAACCCCGAACCTCAAAACTCATATAATTTTTTTCGCACAACTTTTTCAGAGGATCAGGTCAAAGTTATTGATAATAATACTATAAAAAAAGCAGGATACCTCATGCATGGCATCTATATTTTAAGTTTTGTTGCTAAAGCATTTGATTCTTTATTTAAAGCCCGTAAAACTTTGGGCAACATACTTATTCCAATTAATGTGGATGTAAGAGAAACAAAATTCACCAAAGAAAAAATCTTTTTTAATAATGTTTCTTTCATGCTTTTTAATATTAAACATGGGTTATCTGTAACTGAATATATTAAAAGTTTAAAAACTCAATTTATAGAGCAGGTAAGAAATAAAATTCCATATCATTTTATCAATGCTTCTTTGCTCATGCGTATTGTACCATTAAAAATTCTTTCTTCTTTTATGAACTTTAGAATGAAAAAAAATTCCATGTCTTTTTCATTTTCTTATATTTCAGAGCAGGCTTTTTTTTTAAAACAGGTAGACAACCTTGAAGTGGTAAATCTTTTTCATATTCCCCTAGTTCCTGTTTCTCCAGGTGTTGGAATTTTTTTTACACGATTTAACAAGAAATTAAATATGATAATATCCGGTTCTGGTAACAAACTTGGTAGTCAAGATGGTAAATATTTGCAAGAAAAAATAATTTCAGGAATGCTTGATGGAAAAGTATGATGTCATAATTGTAGGAGCTGGTATTGCAGGTCTTTCTTCTGCGTTAACAGCAGTTAAAAACGGGTTGCGGTGCGCACTTGTTGAAAAAGAAAATTATTCCGGAGGGATAGCTAAGGATTGTTTTCATACGTACATCTGCGGACTATTTAAGAATGATGACACAAAACCTTTTCAGATTGCCAATAAAGGGATATGTTCTGATGTTTTTACTTTTTTGCACAATTTCTATGGTGATAAATGTCTTGTGAAAATTGGAAAAGTCGAAACTCTTGCATTTAAACAACAGGATTTATGGAACTTTTTCAGTAATGATTTATTTCAAAATGTAAACTTTTCTTTTTTAAAAAACAGTGAATGTGTTGAAACCCTCGCTGATGACAATACTGGAAAAAGAATTAAAAAAATTAAAATATCAACAACAGAAAAAGATTTTACCCTTAAAGCTGATGTTTTTATTGATGCAACTGGATGTTCATACTTAACAGATAAAGCTGATGAGCCTGATAAGTCTTCACACCATGATCAACTCGGAGGCTTTTGTATGCTATTAGAAGGTGAGTTAAAAAAGGATTTATCTCTTTTAGTCCCGTATACTGCCAGAAAAATAGTTCAAAAATATGAATTGGCTGATTATCTAAAATTTGTAACCATTACTTACAATTTTTTAACAAATCAACATGTATTAAAATTTTCTGTT
>JAGLLQ010000564.1 GCA_023140455.1 Desulfobacteraceae bacterium
ATTAACAGCATTGAGTTCTAATTTTAATTCAATCTTGGAAAAACCAGGCTGGATTTTCAGCAAGTTGATTGTCTCGGTAATTATTTCGTGGATTGAATTTGGCTGTAATTCTTTTTTAGATTCTGGTTTTGATTTTCTGGAAAGACTTAACAGCTCTTTTATGATTTTATCAATGCGCTGAATCTCTGTTTCCGCCCTGTTTAAAAAATCATCCTTTTCATCAGCAGATATATTATTTTGTTTTAGTAAAGCTATATACCCAAGTACTATTCCAATAGGATTGCCAATTTCATGGGCAACCCCTGCAGAAAGTTTACCAATTGAGGACATTTTCTCAGCTCGGATTATTTCATTCTGGGCATTTTTTAATTCATTTATATTATTTTTAAGTTTTTGTTTGTCATCAGATATTCTTGCCATCATGGAATTCAAAGAACTGGAGAGAATACCAAACTCATTTTCTACAGGATGCAGCATATAGAGAGTGTCACTTTTGCCATTATATTTTTCAGCAAGGTTTGTTAGTTTTTTTATTGGGTGTATTATAATTTTTGAAAATCTTAGAAGACCAATAAAGCATAAGAAAATTGTATTAAACAATATATAAAATAAAATTATTTTCTGTTTATCACGATAAGATGAATAGATATGATCGAGTGATATTATAAAACTTATTCCTATATCTTGTTCAATTGGGTACGATATTATAAGATGTTTGTTGTCTTTCCAAAAAATTCCCCATGTTTCACCATAGAAATGAGAAACCTGTTTGTTCTTATCAAGTGCCTGGAGAGTATTCCTTTTAATATAGTGTTGATTGAGACTATTATTTGCACTTTTTTGATTTATAAAAAGAGTGCTATCAATTTTATTTAGAAAATAAATCGAATGAATATCAGTCGTATCAACTATATTTGCCAGATAGGGTTTTATATATTTATCTTTTTTTGAATTAATATTGAATTGTGAAAGATTATTTTTTATATGAAAAACAATAAGATCTGCTTTAGAGAACTCTGCTTTTATTATATCATTTTTTGAAAAGCTTGTAACAACAAAGTCTATTATTAACATACCAGTTAACAATAGGATTGCTATGTTAATGATAATATTAATTTTTAAGCTTTTGAAACTCATTTGATTATTTTTATGTACTCAATTATTATTATAAATAATTAAAGTGAATATTTTGGTGTCAATATAGTAAAGCTATTAAATTATTTTATACCATAGTATTAAATTATTTTATAGTTATAAGCAATTTTATTCTTTTTTTGGTAATTGTTTGACTAATAAAAAGTTTAATATTTTTTTAAACCGCCTTTGCCAAGCACTTATTAAATCAAAATAAAATTAGATTGTTTCACTTTGCATGATTGTTGCATGGAATTAATAACAATGATTATTGATTAAGTTTTAATTAAGGAAATAAAATGAAAGTATCTATATCCAACTTTAGTAATGTTAAGACAACATCAGGTTTTACCCTGATTGAAATAATGGTTGTGATTGCGATCATTGCGGTGGTTTCAGCAACAACCGTGTCTACGTATATAAATGGAAATGCTGATCGTCGTGTAAGAGGAGCCTCCCGTGAGTTATATGCAGGCTTTAGGCAAGCTGTCTCTTCAGCCGTTGATAGCCCTGAGAATGTTTCCGTTACAATTGCTTTTGATTTAGCTGCAGAATCGTATACTATAGTGGATTCAAATGGTAATGGGATTGCTAATCACGCATTTTCTGCTTCTATTGATTTATATTCTTTGACAGGTGGCAGCGGAGCTGGAGCAAATGCTTTTACGTTTACTTCCAGAGGAACCAGGGACGTAGCGCTATCTGGAAAAGTCAAGATCCAATATGGACCGGACAACAATGCTGCAACAAGAATGGGTGTCAGAGTGACAAGTGCCGGTGGCATTTCTTTGATAGATGAAAGAGACACTAATTGGCCGTAACTTTTAAACTAAATGGGTCTATTATGAAATATCCAAACAATAAATCAGGTTTTACATTAATTGAAATTTTGATAGCTCTTATCATTACTTCAATGGTCATAGGTGCTGCTGCCAATGTTTTTTTAAACTTGCAAAGGACATCTACTGAAATTGATCAGCGTACAGATCTTGCGGCGA
>JAGLLQ010000565.1 GCA_023140455.1 Desulfobacteraceae bacterium
ATCAGGATAGGTTGGAACGCCTTCATAAATAACAGTTGAAGCACATAGAGCAAGAGGTCCATATACAATAAAAGAATGTCCTGTTATCCAACCGATATCTGCCATACACCAGTAGACATCTTCAGGATGAATATCCTGAATATATTTTGACATGGCTGTAACATAAGCCAGATAACCACCGGTTCCATGCTGACACCCTTTAGGTTTCCCTGTGGTTCCACTTGTGTACATTAAAAATAATGGATCTTCAGAAAGCATTTGTTCCGGTTCAACTCTTGCTCCATAATATTTTTTCAATTCTGTGTTAACAGAAATGTCTCTTCCTTCAACCATTGGGGTCTCAGCAGAATATTTCCCAGGGTATCTTTCCCACACAAGTACAGTATCAACAACTTGACCCTGTTCTGCTGCAATCTTGACAGCATCATCAGCATTGGCTTTGTGTTCAAGAAGATTTCCTGCCCTGTAATATGCGTCTGTAACAATCAAAACTCTGGACTGAGAATCAACTATTCTGTCTGCACTTGCGCTTGCTGAAAATCCACCAAAAACAACAGAATGAATAACACCAAGTCTTGCGCAGGCAAGCATGGTAATAGGAAGTTCTGCTGACATAGGCATATGGATCGTAACTCTGTCGCCTCTTTTAAGTTTTGCAGTATCCCGTAACAATGCTGCAAATTCATTCACTCTGACATAAAGTTCCTGATAAGTGATATGCTGAACATTTTCTTCTTCAAGTTCAGGAACAAAATGTATGGCAGTTTTATTTTTATTATCTTTGAGATGCCTGTCAATGCAATTGTAACTTGCATTGAGTTTCCCGCCTTTAAACCATTTGTAACATGGAGCATCACTGGTATCTAACACCTCATCCCAGTACTTGTACCATGTCAGCAACTCTGCATATTCCGTGTAATAATCAGGGAAATTATCCAGGCTGAATTTATCAAAGATTGAAGGGTCATTGAGGTTAGCCTGACCGATAAATTGTGTGGAAGGATAGTACAACTCTTCTTCTTTCCAGTGAACAGCGATTTGAGCTTCTGTGGTTTCTAGAACTTCCTTTTTACTCATTGAGCTTCCTCCTGCTTAAAGATTAAAATTAAGAAGTAAAATAAAAACAAAAAAACTTTACCTACTAAAAAAATATTTTTGAAAAATATTTAAATCTTAACATTTAGGTTAAGATTGCATTTTTAATCTTTGCAGATACCAGAGCGAGAAGCTATCGAGAGTCAGGTCGTAAATTATGATTATATACTAAATCAAATTCAGAACTTGTATAAAGCTGTAGTAAAGAAATTAAGTTTAGTCAAGGGTATTTTTATTTTTTTTTAAAAAAAAATTGACATTGAGGTTTTCCGCAATTTATATTGATTTAATTTAAAAAAAAGAAGCTTGGAGTCGGTACAACTCAGCTCTGCTGCGGTACCGACTAAGTTTGTAAATAGAACAAATACTACATTAATTTTTCCTGTTAAAGCCTGATTTTTTGGGCCTAAAGAACCTGCCGTCAGTATGTTGATCCAGATCGAGCCACCATTTTTTCTTATAGTTTGGTTTATGGTAACCCATTTTTTTATCACACCAGATTCCAAATTTTCTTGTAGAGGGAAATTTTCTTAAAGCCCAGCTTATAGTTCTGTGGAAAGGGGTAAAAGGTTTATTCCACGGACAGGCTTTAATACAGGTTCCACACCCGCTTCCATTGGGGTTCCCAACTCGCATGGAAGTACATTTTTCAACATCATGTAACCACTTTTCATAACCATTATGCATTCCTTTATCACCATAACTGATTGCCTGGGAAGGGCACATTTCAGCACATCTTCCGCATTTACTGCAAAAATCCTGCAAACCAAAATCAATG
Organism: Desulfobacteraceae bacterium; assembly: GCA_023140455.1. The sequence continues at coordinate 1,874 of JAGLLQ010000565.1, forward strand.
GGTCTGTCAATTTCCAATGGCATGTCAGTTGTAACAACAGCAGCTTTATATCTTGGTCCTAAAAAAGGATTAAGAACAACATCTCCCATACGACTCATCTCTCCAATGCCTGACCATAGTAAAATCGGAGGCACAACAACCTGATAATTCATTGCATGGTGGGCCCTTGCAGGATATCCAAGGCGGCGGATATAATCTGCAAGAATGCATGCAATAAAGCCTGTGGTTGAGTATGAAACAAAACTCATGGCATTTGAAATCCAGTCATTTCCATTAAATGCAGAAGCTGTTCTCCAGTCCTGATCAACCACTATTGAAATTGCATATTTATGTTTAAGTTCTATTTCTTTTCCAGTATGCTTACTATGCGAAAACACAGCATATTGCGGTAGTTTACAGATCCCAACAATATCTGATCTTAAAAAATATGCTGTTTCTTTAATATGTCTTGAATTCTGCATAGGATCATCTGTCCCCGGTGCTGTATGCTCTGATTGGCGTGGCATGGGAGCCCAGGCTGAAACTCCCCAGGGCGTTTTGCCTGCTTCTTCAATTTTTCCCGGCTCATCCACCATATGACCAAGTGCGCCTGCCATTGTACACAAAGCTCCTGATAAAGGCTGTTTCGCTACGAATCTTTTATACTCTTTTTTAAGATGGTCACCATACTGCCCTTTACCAGCTCGATAAAAGCCACCGGACCGTTCATCTACTCTTTTAACTTTATCATCGTCAATAAAGGAGGTCGGTCGG
>JAGLLQ010000566.1 GCA_023140455.1 Desulfobacteraceae bacterium
CTGCCTGTAAATCCAGAGCCAGACGCCTTGTACGCCGCTGCCAGTTTTTGAACGGGACAGCAGTAGCCAGGGCCCCTTGCTCAACAAGACGTGAACCTGTCAGGCTGTAGCTTGGTAAACCAAGCTTAATAAGATCACTCAATAATTTGGCCATCTGTGCTTCATCCATCCGTGGTAATGCTCCGATCAAAACGGCATCAATATCTGATGGCAGTCGGGAAACAAGGTCATCGCCTTTTCCACCATGGAGCACAGGAAATATTTTTATTCCCGTCTCAGTGGTTACCTTAGCACCTTCTGTGGCCAGGGCAGGCATCACTTCCATCATCAAAGAATCACTTAAGAGAGCAATATTTGTGAAATCAACAACTTCACGAAATGTTTTCAGTTCGGTTGCAAGGTCGGCCTGGATACTTATGTAGGCAAGATTATGTTTGCCGGAGCTGTTCCCCTTGTTGGGCGCATTTACCAGGTGAGGATTAAAAATTACCGCGGCAAGTGTCGGTTTTGGATGATCTTTCAGGGAGACAGCAACTGCGGCTGAGCCAAACCCCAGGGCAATGACAATATCAACTTCCGGGTCTTTATATAGGTGGGACAAAGCCGATTGGATCCCATTTCGCTGCCAACCGCCATCCAGTCTTTTATTCTCCTTGAACCGGACAACAAACTCATTTTGGATCAATAGTTGGATTTCTTCATTGATAAAGCCAATCACCTTGTCCATACGAAAAGAAGGACCATCGGTTACAACACCGACGGTCACCTGTTGCGGTGCACCAAAAGACGGTGTGGAACAAATTAAAAAAAACAGCAGTAAAAATAATAATCGACGCATAAAAATTCCTTTTTTTCTAAAGCAAATATAAAAACGCATATTATAAGTTGCAAATGCAATAATTGCAAGAGCAAAGTTTGCATTTTATTTTAAGTCATGATATTTTTATAAAATGAACAAACATACAAAGGCAGAAAAAATCAGGATAAACAGCGTTGGCTGGATGGTGAAGATGATATCCACCCGCCTTGGTTCCCATATCAAACAAGAGCTAAAGCGCCTTGGGTTAGATTTAAAACAATTTGGTGTGCTGATGGCGCTTTTGGAGGAGGAGGGACTTACTCAAACAGAGATTGGCAAAAAAATAACCCTGCCCGGTTATGCAACAACACGCACCATTGATGCACTTGAAAAAAAACAACTCATTGAACGCCGCACAGATGAACGATCAAGACGTAGCTATCGAATTTACCTGACAGATAAAGGACATGCAACAGGTCCGGAACTGTTTATAATTATCAATAAAATAAATAAAGATTTATTGTCAGTAATCTCTGCTACAGAAAGGAAACAGCTGGCAACTATTCTACAAAAGATATTGTCAGTCGGGTTTGCTTGAATCTTAGCCGAAGTATTTCACCGAGAGGGCTGCCATACCAAAACCGAGAGAGACACTGGTGCCGAACAAGTAATTATGTGGGTCAGCATATCATTTAATTTATCATGATATCCTCCCGAAGTTAATATTAGCTTTCTCAATAATTTGTATCAAGGGGAATTGTGAATGTAAACTAAAGAAAACTAAAGATTACTTGCATAAAGATTGATTCTTCCAATGATCAACTATTCAAATAGCATCTTTGACAAAAATGATGCCAGTTAAAGATGATTTTGACTCGCTTTTAGTAATTCCCGGGGTGAGTGTTTATGGTATAAAAAGTCGCTCTGATAAAATCTAAGTGAGGAAAATCTGTCTTAAGCTCTCTCTTCCATGTTTTTTTTATGCCGAGTTGATGTTATGGCCAATATTCAGGTTTGAATGTTTATACTTGAAAAGGATCATGTCCTATGAGATATTCTATGTCCTATGGAAAAATTGAAGAGAATAATTGAAACCAGGGCAGAAGTTATTTCTGAATCCATATTAAAAGTGGATTCCTTTCTTAATCATCAGATAGATTATAATTTAATGGATGATATAGGGGAAGAGTTTTATAATTATTTTAAAGATAAAAGAGTTGACAGGGTCCTTACTATTGAAGCTTCTGGTATAGCAATAGGCATGGCAACTGCAAAGTTTTTCCAAAAACCTTTTGTGTTTGCAAAAAAAAAGAAGCCAAGTACAATGTTGGGAAAAGTCCTTTCAACAGACGTCACCTCTTTTACTAAAAATATTGATTATGCAATTTCACTCTCATCCGAATTTATAAATCAAAATGAAAACGTTTTAATAGTTGATGATTTCCTTGCAAGAGGAAATGCCGCCTCAGGACTCTGTGATCTGGTTAAAAAAGCAGGAGCAACTATCGCAGGTATTGGTATAGTAATTGAAAAAAGTTTCCAGCCGGGGCGTAAAATGCTCCTGGAACACGGATATGATATCTGCTCCCTTGTCAGGATAAAATCATTAAATAATAATAAAATAAGCTTTTATTAAATAACAAACCAAGATATACTCAAAATGTTTTGTGAAATTTATGAGTAAGGCTGAGTTATTCAGATGATTATGCATGAAAAATTGATTAAAATCATATCGTAATTACAATATGGAATTTTTTGATAAAATAAAAGAATTATGGAAATCCTGTGAAAGAATGGGATTGCCCTCAAATGCCTGGGATAGTGGCCCACTCACTTTATGGCGAGAGAGAATTCTTTTCATTGTTATTCTCATGGTAATTGTTTTTGGATTTGTCCGCCTGATTCCAATAATGATTTTAAGTAATATAGAAGGGCAATGGCTGATTGCAGGTCTTACACTGCTTGCATGGCTTTCTGCTGTTTTTATATTATATAATCGTAGATTACCAATTGCCTGTAGAACCTGGATTTTATGTTTTACGTTCTATATGTTCGGCATATCATTATTGTACTTCTTTGGGCTTGACAGTGCGGGACATGACTGGTTTTTCCGAGCATCCGTGATTGCAGGTATAATACTCGGTATGCGGGCAGCTGTTATAGCTTTATCTTTTAACTTCATTTTATTGTTGCTCATAGCTGTACTGATCAGCACCGGTTCTTCAGCCTGGGTGTCACAAGATGCAGAGGTTTTGAAATTATGGCTTGTAGTGCTGGTGAATTCCATGATCGCAAATACTATAATAACCTTTGGTATAGTATTATTATTTGATGGGATTGATAAACTTCTGTTCAAGTCTCAGGAAACTGTTAATTCCCTGCGTGAAAGTGAAGAGAAGCTGAAGGGAACATTTGAGGCGAGCCCTGATCCTATGGTGGTTTATAATGTGGATGGATACCCCCAGTATTTAAACTCTGCATTTGTTGATGTTTTTGGCTGGACAATGGAGGAATTGGCAGGTAAACGCATTCCCTTTGTTCCCAAAGAGCAGGAAAAAATTTGTAAACAGCAAATTGATCAATTATTCAGAACTGGAAGCCCTGTCGAGATAGAAACTAAACGTATTACAAAATATGGTAAAATCATTGAAGTGCTTTTAAAAGCCGCTGTAATAAGAGACCCAAAGGGCAAACCCATGGGAACAATTGTCAACCTTGCAGATATTACAGGGAGCAAAAAGCTTGAAAAACAGCTTAGGCAGGCTAGGAAAATGGAGGCTATAGGGACTCTTGCCGGCGGTATTGCCCATGATTTTAATAATATTCTTCAGATCATAAACGGGTATGCTGATATCACTATCATGGATAAAGATAAGAATGGATCAGATTATTCTAACCTGCAGACTATTCTTGATGCAGCAGATAGAGCAGCTAAACTTATAAGGCAACTCCTTTTATTTTCTCGAAAGGTTGAAACTGAAACAAAAGTTTTAAATCCAAACCATGAAATAAAACAGGCAGCTCATATCCTTTCAAGAACAATCCCGAAGATGGTTAAAATCCATACTCATTTGAGCGAACGTCTGTGGAATGTTAAAGCAGATCCTGTTCAAATAGAACAAGTGTTTTTAAACCTGGGAAGCAATGCTGCAGATGCCATGCCAACTGGTGGTAAAATGGTTATGAAAACTGCCAACGTAAGAATAACTAAAGAGACTATCCATGATATGGTGGGAATTAATCCTGGTGATTATGTTCTGCTTACTATTACCGACAATGGACATGGTATAGAAAAAGGAGTTATAGAACATATTTTCGAGCCATTTTTTACTACAAAAGATGTAGGGAAAGGAACAGGGCTTGGGCTTGCTTCTGCATATGGAATTGTTAAAAAGCATAACGGTCATATTACCTGCAGGAGTCAACCGGGTAAAGGCACGGTTTTTAAAATATATTTGCCTGCATATAAAGAAAAGGAATGGGTTACTGAAAATATGGACGATACAACAACCCTGGTAGGCGGTACTGAAACTGTATTAATAATTGATGATGAAGCAACAATCCGTGGTTTTTCTTCAAAAGCTCTCGGGCATTTTGGATATAGTGTAATAGATTGTTCCAGTGGGGAAGATGCTTTGGATATATTTTCAAAGCAATTTAATGATATCGATTTGATCCTTCTTGATATTGGTATGCCCGGCATGGGAGGTTATAAGTGTTTTGAAGAGATGTTAAAAATTAATCCTGATGCAAAGATTATGATTACTACAGGTTATTCAAAAGATGAAAAAATTAAAAAGGCACTTAATGCAGGAGCTGCAAGTTATCTAGGGAAACCGTACAAACTCTCATTTCTATTGAAATCAGTAAGAAAAACACTTGATGAGAAGACAAATTATAAAGCAATATTAAAAAATTAGAGTTTTATTATTAATATGAATTGCCCGAATTTTAAAATTGGTTCAGGATTTGATGTCCACAGACTTGTAAAGGGAAGAGACCTTATTTTAGGAGGAGTTAATATCCCCTTTGAAAAAGGACTTGCAGGGCATTCAGATGCTGATGTGCTTATTCATTCAATATGCGATGCTTTACTGGGTGCAGCAGGATTTGGAGATATTGGTGAGCATTTTCCTGACACTGATTCTCAGTTTGAAGGAATTTCAAGCCTCATTTTGCTGGAGAAGTGCGCAAATATGCTTTTAGAGGCTGGGTTTTCAGTGTGTAATATTGACTCTACAATTATTGCACAGGCCCCTAAAATAAGTTCATATAAGAAGGAAATGATAGAGAATATAGGAACAGCAATGAATATAGATAATGAATTAGTTAATATTAAAGCCACCACAACTGAAAAATTGGGATATACAGGAAAGGGCGAAGGAATCGCTGCACAGACTGTTACGATAATAACAACAATAAAAGATTCAAAGTAAAATATAAGGTAAAATATTATGAGTTTGAGAATTTACAATACACTTAAAGGTAAAAAAGAAGATTTTATCCCTGTAAATAAAGGCAAGGTTGGTATGTATGTTTGCGGACCAACTGTTTATGACACCAGCCATATCGGGCATGCACGATCTGTTGTTGTCTTTGATATTGTTTTCAGGTGGTTTAAGCATCTATCATATGAAGTCCTCTATGTAAGAAATTTTACTGATGTTGATGACAAAATTATTAAAAAATCCAACGAAACCGGTGAAGAATGTACAGTGATTACAGAGAAATATATTAAGGAATTCCATAATGAAATGGATTCTTTAAACGTACTAAGGCCTGATGTTGAGCCAAAGGCAACAGAGCATATTAATCATATTATAAAGTTTATTGAAAAATTGATTGAAAAAGGCAAAGCTTATTATATTGAAGGAGGCGATGTTTATTTCTCCATTGAATCTTTTAAGGAATATGGGAAACTTTCCAATAGAAATGTCGAAGATATGAAGGCAGGCGCAAGAATTGCTGTTGATGAAAATAAGAGAAGCCCTTTTGATTTTACATTGTGGAAACCTGCAAAAGAGGGTGAACCATTTTGGGAAAGCCCGTGGGGAAATGGCAGGCCAGGCTGGCATATTGAATGTTCAGCCATGAGTTATGAATATTTAAATATGCCCTTTGATATCCATGGAGGCGGTAAAGATTTAATTTTTCCACATCATGAAAATGAAATAGCTCAGTCTGAAGCGCTTTATGGCAGGCAGTTTGTTAAATACTGGATGCACAATGGATTTGTTGATATTAATAATGAAAAAATGTCAAAATCCCTTGGCAATTTTACAATGATCAAGGAAGTCCTTGCAAAATATCCTGCTGAAGCAATAAGATTTTTTCTTCTGTCTAAACATTACAGAAGCCCCATAGACTATAATGAAGATTTTATGAAGGAGGTAACCGTCAGCCTTGACAGGGTCTATACCTTTTTAGAAAGAGCTGAGAAGGCAGGTGCTGAAATCAATGATTCAAGCCATGGCCCTTTGTGGGATGATTTTACTCTGGCAATGAATGATGATTTCAATTCTGCAAGAGCAATAGCATCTGTTTTTGACAGTGTCAAAAAAGGTAATACTATCCTTGATCAAAATGATCAGGATATTAATCAAGATATTCATATTGTATATTCTGACTTGAGAAAGATGGGTGAAATCCTTGGTATATTTCTTCTTAAACCATCTGAATATTTTGAGCAGAAAAATAAAAGAGTGATTGAAGATCAGAAAATTGACCCAAAAGAAATAGATGGACTTATCCTTGAAAGAAATGAAGCACGTGCAAATAAAGATTTTGCAAAAGCTGATGAAATACGAGACCAGTTGCAGGCAATGAATATTGTGCTTAAGGATGGTCCTGAAGGTACTACCTGGAAAACAGAATAATATTAATAAGTCAGATAAGGAAAGAGAGATTCACTACAAAAAGCATCCCTTGAATCTCTCATGCCCGATTTTTCGTTGTAATCATATGTTTTAAACTGTGTATCCCCTCGAGTTTTTACTGTTCAGTACAGCTTGGTTTAGAATTCGTCAGAATGCCCAGGAAAAATTGATTGATTTTTCCAACAGACCATGGAATAATTTAAATTAAGCTTCAACTATCTGCTTTTTATAGAAAAATTAAACCCTTATGATTTAGTTAACCATATAAAAAGGAGGAACGATGAAAAAACAGGTAAGTAAAAAAGTAATTATTTTTTTCATAGTGTTGTGCCTGCTTATGACTCCCACGTTAGGATTTGCTCACGGCGGAGGCAGCGGAGGCGGAGGAGGCGGCAGTGTTCAATTGGCAGTCAATACAGTGGCGATCCTGACAACGATAGTTTTTGTCTTATGGACTACTGTGTTTATGTCAGCCATACTTCGTCATTCAGTCCTGAAATCCAAGGTCTTTAGCAATCCAAATAGAAATAAAGTTTTCATGATGCCGCTAACAGGTTTTTTAGGATTAAATCAATTAGTGGTATATGCTTTAATGAGCAATCCTGCGGCAGTAATGGCTTTGTCTTATCCAAAGCAGAGACCGACTGTTGCCAGTATGTGGAGTGGTAAGATCAGTTACAACCCTATTGTAACCGATGGACAGTCAAAAGGCCTGGTTAGCTCAGTTGAGAAGGAAGATGAGTCGTTTGCACCCATTTATATCAGAACAAAAATACAGTTTTGAGGAAAAAATAATGAAAAAAATAATCAATATTCTATGCATACTTATATTGGGGCTGTTTCTTTTTTCCGGCTGTATTGAAAATAAAGGAGTAACTGCCGAGAAGCCAAAAGAAATTAATATTCATAAAATGGAGGCAATTACAGAGTCATCAATGCCGGCTGATGTCCAGCTTGTTCTGGCTGCTATTTTGAACAGAGCAAAAGGTGAGAGAAAAAAAGTTAATAGAGTTAAAAATGTCTGGTTTACAAAGAAAGGCAAGCATACTATTTCAAAGGATTTCAAGTATGAAGGATTCTTCCCTTCAAAGTTTTCCATTACCGGTTATGAATCAGAGGAAACCCCTTCTAAAAAGATGAAGACAACTATAGAAGGCCTGTTATTGTTAAAGGATGAATTTGATAGAAGAGCAGGGCTTTATTTTGTGGCATATTATACAACTTCAAAAAAAGGTATTGTTATTACTAAATCCCATGCTGTTCCAGTATCACCACATTCTCCAAGGATCGAGGCTTATATTGTTCGAAAATCTGATTTTGATGCTACCAAGCAAGGGAGTTTACATTCATATACCAGGTTATATACTTTTGCATTAAAAAATGCTGTTTCCATGGTTTCTGAATCAAAATTTATTAAAAAAGGAATAGAAGACGAATTCTTATTTTTAGTTTTTTGTAAAGATCGCCTTTTGGATGATTCCATACTGACCATGAAAGTCACGGCCAAGGGGAAAATGAAAGGGGACAGCCTGATTGACCCATTATATTTAAATGATAAGGGATTTCGTTTTTTTATTGGTGCAGGGAAATTCAATACTGCTAAAAAGGACCATAAATTTCATATCGGGGTGAAGTATACCGTTGATCCAACTGATGAATCCAGATCTGTTCTACTGGCTGATTTTACTAATATGGTAAAGTAGATTATTATTTAATAATAATTTTTTTCAATTCATCAGGTTTAATATTGGCAAATTCGGGCATCACAGAAGCAAGTTGTTTCGAATTGAATCTGGTCAATAGTACTGGCTGGCTGTCATTGCCATCTTCATCCACATGGGCAATGAAAATTTCTGTAAATGGTGTATTTACTTTTGAAGAAAAAGTCAGCCATCTGCTATTGGGAGACCAACTGTGCCATGAATTATGAATCCTTCTACTGCAATTCATGCGCCTTGCCTTGCCGCCTTTTGCAGGAATAATATAAAGCTCACTGTTGGGTTGATTCATAATTGCATTGTCACTTTGAGTGAATACAATCCATTTACCATCTGGTGAATATCTTGGCCAGTAATTACTTTTACCATTGTTGGATGCTCCATTGAGAGGCTTTGCTAAACCGCCTTGTCCATTATTAAACGGGATGTGATAAAGATCATATTGAATCTTGTATTTTTTTTGCAG
>JAGLLQ010000567.1 GCA_023140455.1 Desulfobacteraceae bacterium
CAAGTTTAAAGCCAAGAGCACAGAAGCGACCTTCACCAGAAAATACATGGATAGATCATTTTGGAGTTAAAACTTTTTATCATTTTGAGCCTGAATCAGGTAATACTGATGTTACAATCGAAACTGTTTTAAAAGTTGAATTTAAAAACCAGACTCTTGATGATTTAAAAACCAGAGTGAAAAAAAATATTGGAGATTCAATATTAAACAATAGGTTATCCAGGCTGCTTGGTAAAAAAGAAACTCCTTTTTCTGATACAGGTGTATATTCCGGTGTATATCTTAAAAATATCTCTTTTGCATCTATTTCAGCAGAAACAACACCAGACAAGTGGAAAGATACTTTAACAATTCTTGAAAAAAATCTGCGGAAAGCTTTGGTTTTCGGATTTACGCAAAAAGAGCTTGAAAGAGCAAAAAATGAGTATATCAATTCTCTTGAAAGTAAAGTTAAAAAATCAACTACAAGAAAAACAAAGAATATAGCTGCAAATATACTTTATTACATAAATAATAAAAAAACTTTCCAAAGTTCTGAATCCAGATTAAACATTTTAAAACCTTATATTGAATCATTAACAATAGATGATATCAATAATAGTTTTATTGATACATGGATAGAAGACCATAGACTTGTGCTTGTTACCGGGAATAGCAAAATTGGACAAAATAAAGAAGATGCCGAAAACCTAATTCTTTCAGAATATAATAAAAGCATTGCAGGTAAAATTTTTAAATATCAAGATTCTAAGCAAATTAATTTTCCATACATACCAGAACTTATTAAGCTAAATGAGTCTGATGATTCTATTGATAATAAATTAATTAAAACAAAAAAAGAAATTACTGAGCTTGGTATTACAACAATTGATTATAAAAATGCTGTCAGATTAAATTTAAAAAAGACTAATTTCAAAAAAGGCGAATTTTTATTTAATCTTGCTGTTAAAGGTGGGAAAGTAACTGAGCCTTCGTCAAAACCTGGGCTTGGTATGATTGCAAGAAAACTTATTAATGAAAGTGGTCTTGGTAAAGCTGATAAGGAAGACTTAAAGGAAATACTTGCAGGTACCAGTATTGATATCAATTTTAATGTAGAAGATGATTGTTTTAGTTTTTCCGGTCAGGGAGAATCCTCAGAAATTAAACTTGTTTTTGAACTTCTTTATTCATTTTTAAAAGACCCGGGATATAGAGAAGAAAGCCTTGGATTGATCAAACAACGTTACAAACAGGATTTTGTTTCATTACTGCGTACTCCAAATGGCTTAATGCACATCAAAGGTAATAAATTCCTTGCAGGTGGAGATAATAGATTTGGCAGCCCAACAGTCGAGTTGATTAATAAAATTACAATTGAAGATGTTAAAAACTGGCTTCAACCTTTTTTTGAAAAAGCAAGTCTTGAAATTTCAATTGCAGGGGATTTTGATCTGAAAGAGGCTGAAAAGCTATCAGGAAAATTTTTTGGGACATTATCAAAGCGTGATAATACTGGTTTAATAGAAGTATCAAATAAAGAGCCAAAATTTCCAAACGCAAAAGAGCTTGTACTTGAGATGGATACTAAGCTTGATAAATCTGAGATCAGACTTGCATTTTTAACTGATGATTTTTGGGATATTTCCCAGACAAGAGCAATCAATTTGCTTGCTCGTATTTTTTCCGAGAAATTTAGAAAAATAATTCGTGAAGAACTTGGCCTTGCATATTCTGCATACGTTTATAATGATCCTTCTTCCGTTTATGAAAATTATGGTGTTTTACATGCAGTTGTTAATGGAAAGCCTTCAGAAATTGATTTTATATTGAAAAATATGCAGGATATTACTATTTCCCTTGCCAAACTGGGTGTGACCGAAAAAGAACTTGAGCTTGTAAAAAAGCCTGTATTGAATCATATAAAAGATATACAAAAAACAAATCAATACTGGCTTAATTCTGTATTGTCGGGCTCTCTTACACATCCTCAAAAATTTGAATGGGCAAAAAATATGTTCAATGATTATTCTTCAATGTCAAGTGAAAGAATTTCTTTATTGGCTAAACAATATTTAGATTTAGATGAAAGCGCAATAATAATTGTTAAGCCTGCCCAATAAATCAGACAAATAATTCAGGTAATTTGACTGTTTAATTAAATTGTATTATTGAATGGAAGTAAAGTTCTGAGTTTCAGTTGTATTGTTTTCTATGTAATAATCAAGGTCAAAAAGCTGTTTTAATTTAAGATCAGTAAATTTTACATGCCTAACTCTTATTTTCATTGTATCGAAAGAGGCTTCAGGAATATTGCAGTCAGGAATTTCATAATCAGAAACAGTTTTAAAGTCGATATCCCCAACATAATATCCCATGCTGCTTAAAAATAATGTTTCCTGGCTCTGGCTACCTGCTGTTTTGAGGGTATCAGGTTCTGTATCAATATATTTAAATGCAAGTCCGCCTACACTTATGTCCACAATTTGTCCAAGTTTAGTAGACTCCGGACTAATAGTAGCATAAGCACCATTTTTAATTGGATACCTGGTAAATTTTCGTCTTTCCTGTTTAGTTTCCATAGGTTTTGTTCTATAGTTTTATTTGAATTATTACTAAATAATGCATACTGAAATTTATACCAAGTATGATTATCAGTCAACTAATAATTTTATGATTTTTCAATAAATTGTAATAAGTCACGGTTTTTTTGAATTTTATCAGGGTTATATACCCGGCCATTAATACAAATATACACACCATTCTCAAGCACCTGGACTGCTGCTGTTGCGCCGCCCAAATTAAAAAAAGCATCGCTTGATTTAAATTCAGCAGGTTCCATTGCACCGGTAAATACAATAACTTTATTTTTAATTTTTTTAAGTATATTAGCTGTTTTAATCATGGTATCAGTACCGTGTGTGATAACTATAAATTTATTTTTATCTTTTTTAACTGCATTGAAAATCACAGTTCGGTCTTTTTCAGTAATATCAAGAGAATCTTTTCTAAAGAGAGACTCAATTTCATAATCAAAATTAATTCGTGCGTCTTTTAGTATACTATTTATTTTAGGCTCACCAATTTTATATTCACTTAATTTATCAAAATAAATTTTATCTATTGTCCCTCCGGTTGTAAAAAATTTAATTCTCATCTAATTCTCCTCCTGATTTTTTATATCTCTGATTACTTTTTCATAAGTTGCAGAAGATATTTCCCAGTTAAAGCCTCTGTTTTTGAGGAAATTTATCATTTTGTTCTTCATTTTTTGATTATCAAGTTTAAGCCAGGTCAAAAGCTTAGGCTTAACCGCAGCAAGTGCAGATTTATTTTCATTAATATCTTTTATTACGTTTTCAATTGTTGAATTTGAGATTCCTTTTTTTTTAAGCTCATATTGTAAAGCAAATTTAGATTTAGGGCGTATTTTTTCTCTTGTAAAAACAAATTCTGAGGCAAAAACATTATCATCAATAAGGCTTTCCTCTTCTAACATTAAAATAATCTCTGAAATTATATCATCGCTGAATTTTTTTTTATTAAGATTATTTTTTACCTCTTGAATACTTCTAGTCCTTGCCGCTAAAAATTTTATACTTACATTATAGGCTCGTATTAGGCTTTTATCAGATTTCTGAGGTGTCATTTTATTTATAAAGATTTCCATGAAATATTTAAACGTGCAAGCTCAAGGCCAGTATTTTTTCCAATTATAGAATGATAAGTAACAAGATTATCAAAAGAATTAATAATTTGAGTTTTTGATATGATTTTACCCGGATAAAATGATTCTTTTAAATAAATCACATTTATTTTTTTTATGGTAAATCCTTTCAAGATATTTTCAGGCAGGGCCTCAATTGCCCATTCAACATATGTGGCATTGTTAACATGTCTATTTAAATCAAGATCATGCATTCTGATTTTAAAAGTGTTTTCATGATTTGTATTATCAATCATTTTTAAATTATGGAAGAATTTTGTAACATCAACTTTATTTTCACAAAGCATTTCCTCTGTCATAAAATCATCTAAATGGCGTGGGGCCCCGGTTTTTTTATTAATTATAACCCATGCTCCAACTGCATTGACAATCGCAGTATTATTTTCTGTTTCTATTTTAAACCATCTCAAATCATATAGGCGTTTATGGGCGCTCCGCCAGACGCTTATCAAAAGATCCTGGTTTAATTCTGCAAAATTGTGGATTTCAATTTGATATCGGGAAATTACCCAGAATAGATTCTTACTGGCAAGATCCCTGCTTGAAATTTTAAGTTTCATTGCATATTCTACTGCTATATCTTGAAGCATGTTCATTATGTTTGCAATCTTAAGTTCACCTGACTGCCCAATATTAGAAAATGAATTTTTTATTTTTTTGGTATACACCATATTGTATTTCATGGAGCGATATCTTCTGATTTTTTTTTCGTTGGCAGTTTTTCCCACAGTTTTATGGGAGTTTTAATTATATTGGTCATTAAATTTATAATTCCTTTACCAACTGCAACTGGATGAAGGGCAACAACTGTCGGATCATTTATTTTTCCTGATATTTTTACTGGAATTGAAATCAAATTATTGTTAAGCATTGTGCTTATAAGAGGTATTTTTTCAATAAGCATATCAATGGTTTTAAAAGGAGCAACAAGGCAGATTAAATCTAAATCATTTTTTGCAGGGTCAATTGTTCCTTGAAAAACAAGGGCCATATCATGCCCGTCAATAACAACTTCATCTAAAACTATTATGTTGTTAATAATATCAGCTTTAAAATTGATTGAATGGTACTTGAATCCTTCTTGTTTAATATCAGGCAGCTTGCCTTTAAAAAGTGTTGAGATGTTAATAACAGATAAAATTCTGGAAAGCAGGGTCAAGCTGTGGATTTTTCCATCTTTTGATTTAAACTTTAGTTTTCCATTTAATCCATTTTTATTTTTTTTAACAGATATACCTGCTTTGGAATTCTTAAAATCAGATTGTTTATATATAAGAGAATCAGTTTCTATTGTAATCAGTTTATTGGGAAAAGTATCTGCAGCATCCTTTTTTTCTGAAAAAAGAGTATTTTTATGTTTTGAAAATAAATTTTTAATAAAGTGGTCAAGGTCTATAGCTTCAGCGGAAATTGAGTAGACAGATTCTTTGTTTGATTTGATAATAATCTTTTTTTTATCAGTATAGGCTATAATATTTTGATATTGTGAAGATTCCTGATTAAATATTTTTTCAAATGTCTTTGTACAGATTTGCCCTTTAAATTTAAAAAAATCTATATTGTTATCCTTACCTGTGTCAAATATTGCATCTGTATACGATCCATCTGTTATTTTAAGTTTTTTTATTGAAAAACTGTTATTATTGCTGCATTGACAAAAAAGTTCTATCTCGGGGCCGGTTGGGAAATAAAGTGTCCCGGAGAATGAATCAATACATTCTTTTGTGCTATAGGAAGCATTTGTAAGGGCCATCGGAGTTACAATGCTTTTAATCTCCGTGTTATCGGTAAAATTTGAAATTATCTCCATATCTGATATTAATGCGTATATATTTTTGAAAGCTAATCCTCTGTCTGAAATCTGAAAATCACATGATGATAATTCTATCTCTTTGGATGCTTTGTTTTGGCTGACCAGGTTTTGCTTTATTGAATTTTGAATTATTATGTTTTGTTTGAACTCTCCGTGTACATCAAATTTCAATTCATTTGGTTCTAAAATATCTCCTTTAATATTTGTAGAATCAATTTTTAGAAATCCTTGTTCAATATTTAAGTCCGGCACAAAATCCTTAATTGGTTGAAACCCGATTAACCAGTTAAAGACTTCATGTGAATCAACTAAAGCTCCTCCTGATATGATATCAAGCAATCTTGTATTGTTTAAGTTATACGATCCTGTAAAATTATAAAAATAGCTTTTTCCGATTTTACCTGCAAAATCAGTAAGAGTTATAATATCGTTTTCATAAAAGAATTTTCCCATGTTGATTTTGATTTTTCCTGGCGCCCGCAGGTACTCACCTGACCCTGTAACATCGTTTATTAGAACTGTTACATTTAGATCATCGCCAGGGTTTAATTCTAGAAGGAGCTCTCCATCAACAATGCCATTCACATCTTTTATAAGCTTTAGTTCTTTAGAAAGCAGGGTTTCATTGAATAATTCACTTAAAATATTTTTAATGTCTATCAGGGGAGCATGAATTTTAAAAGAACCATTAAAAGGGTAATCATTATAATTTAAAAGGTCTATTTTAAGGATACCGTCGCTGAAAGTAGAGCTTTTCAATCTGCCTTTTTCAGCTTTAATATATAATATGCCATTTTTAATAAAAGCAGTTCCAAATACTTTTTTAGGTATCAGCGGGGTATTGGGAATTTTAATATCTCCATTTTCCAATTGACCGTTCAGTATCATATTCTCAGGACTGAGAATGTTTTCTAATTTTTTATCGTTAAACAGAACTGTGATGTTTGAAGCATTGCCTGCTCTCACTATATCAAAAAGATTCTCACTCACTGCTTCTTTATTAAAAAGGTCGAAATATGCTCTCTTTGCCTGATCAATATTAACATTTTGTCCGGAAAATTCTAATTGAGTTTTATTAAATTTTTTATCATGCAAAAATGTAATGCCAAGTGTCATTGAAGGATATTGAAAAATAGTCGGAGTAACTGAGATTTTAGTTTTATAGTTTGTGATATTAAAATTTGCCTTCAGGTGCTTAAATTGAATTTGATTCTTAGCTGGTTGAGAATTTAAATTAAAAATATTTTTATCGACATTATATTTTTTAAGTAATTCTTTGTTTAAATCAAAATTGGTTATTGAAAGATTTCCGGTAATTTTATTATCACGCTTGACTTTTATTGCTGCATCAAATTTTTCGGCAAAGTCATAATGAAAATTTTTAATAAGAATGGATAAACCGTTCTCTTTATGGATAAATTTATCAATTTTTTTTGTTTGCAGAAAATTTGAAACTTTTGCAATTGAAGAAGAAGTATTATCAGAAGATTTTGATAGAAGGTTGCTTTCTAAATTAAGATTCAAGTTTATATCAAATATTGCAAGTTTATTTAAAATAAGATTTCTTTTAAATAATTCTTTTGAATCAGGATATATCAGGAGTGTTTGAATGTTGCATGCTATCCTGCCTTCAGATTCTATATTCAGATTTTTTATTCTTAAAGCAGGTGTGGGGAAAAGGTCAAGATCAATATCGTTTGAACTGATACTTAACTGCGTTTGTTTGGTAACAGTTTGGAACAGCTTGTTCTGTATATAACTGATATTTAAAAACCATGGGAAAGAATTTATCAGTAAGATAAGAATAATCGAAAATACTAAGGCAGAATGGCATAGAAATTTAATTATATTTTTGGGTTTTAATAAAAACATGAATTACCATGTAAAAGCATTTTCTTCAGAGATTTGAATAAACTCAGATGTTATGATTTCTGTTTCATCCAAAAGGAAATCTTTGCTCAGATCTTTTATTTTTTTAATGTCTGATAATGTTTGTAAAGGTTTATTGTTTTTTGAAATTAAATAATTGTTTACTATTTCAAGCTCTAATGCGTCTTGCTTTTTTTTCTGTGTTTCTCTCTGTTTTAAATTTAAGGACAGATAGTCTAATTTGTTTATTTTCTCACTTAATTTATACTTTTTGTTTATGTATATAAATTCTGATTTTTTGTGAGTCCTTTTTTTGTAGGATTCAGATAATTTTAAAATAGTATTTGAAAGGCTGTTGTAAGGCCTATATAATGCCCGAATTGATTTATCATAGGGAAGGGCATCTTCAAGAGAGCTTTCTCCTACAATGTTTGCATTATAAATATGTGGTAATTCAATATCCGGAAGAACTCCATTTTTCTGAGTCGAGTCACCAGATATTCTATAGAATTTAGCAGCGGTGAGCTTGAGCTTACCTTTTGCGACTGGCGTTAATGTTTGAACGGTTCCTTTGCCAAAACTTCTGGTTCCCACAATTATTCCACGATTATAATCTTTAATAGCCCCTGCAAATATTTCCGATGCAGACGCACTCATTCTGTTAACCATTACAACCAGTGGACCTGTGTACATAATCTTTTTATCATTATCATAATATTGGATTGTTCTATATTTGTACTTTACTTGGACAACAGGTCCTGATTCGATAAAAAGCCCTGTTAAAGTCTCAGCTTCAGTAAGAGAACCTCCACCATTTCCCCTGAGGTCTACTATAAGTCCATCAATCCCGTCGGCTTTTAGCTTATGGAGTAATATGGCGACATCATTGGTAGAGCTTTTATAATTTTCTTCTCCATTATGATATGCGTCAAAATCTAAATAAAAAGTAGGTATTTTAATAATACCGATTTTATATGATCTGCCATTGTGCTTAATAGTTTTAATATCTTTTGTGGCTGACTGTTCCTCAAGTTTAATTTTATCTCTTGTTATACTGACTATTTTAGTTGAGTTTTTCTTTTGAACAGGTATAATTTTTAACCTGACTATAGTCCCCTTTTTTCCTCTGATTAATTTAACAACATTATCCAGCCGTAATCCAATAACATTTTTAAAATCACCATTTTTTCCTTCGCCAACACCAATAATTTTATCACCCGGCATGAGTTGTTGTGTCTTTTCAGCAGGCCCTGCAGTAATAAGCCTTAAAATTTTCGTGTACTGATTCTCTTTTTGAAGCATTGCACCAATACCTTCAAGAGATAAACTCATATTAATGTCAAAGGTTTCAAAATTTTTTGGAGCAAAATATTTTGTATGGGGGTCAAAGCTGTCAGTAACAGCATCCATAAATATTTGGAATGCATCATTTGAATTTATCTGAGAAATATAGTTGAGCCTGTTTTCATAGGTATTTTTAAGTGTTTTGGAAATTTCTTTGGCTGGTGAATTCTCAAGTTTTAATTCAATAATAATATTTGCAAGCTCTTTTTTCCAAAGCTCTCTTAGCTCATCAATATTATCATGCCATGATTGTTTTTCTTTATTTATTGAAAATTTATCATCTGTGGTAAAATCAAGTTTTTTTTCCCATGATTTTGACAGGTCTAAGAGAAATGACGTACGCATATGGGTCCGCTCAAGATAAAGATTAAAAACTAGAAAAGCGAATAAGAGGTCACCTTTTTGTAAAGTGTTGTCCAATCTGAATTCAAATTTTTTAAAGGTTTCTATATCTTTTTTCAAAAACAAATGTTTAGCCGAGTCAAGGCTGTTGAGATAATTTGAAAATATTTTAGAAGAAATTGTATTGTTCAGTCGTTTTCTTGAATAATGATTTGATTGAATGATTTTAATAATTTTAATACAGATATCAGAATCATCTTTAGAAAAGGTAACTTTTTGGAACTCTGTTTTATTTTGATATGCTTGTATTGACGGAACAAAAAAAGATATAGTTAATATAAAACAAATAAAAGCAATTAATTTTTTAGTATTTTTTTTCATAAACTCTCTATAATATTTTCTGGTTTTTCAAAACTTATTCTACCTAATTTTCCTTGTCTTAATTCATTTACAAGTATCTCATATGTTCGTTGAATGTCAACTATACCACCCTTTTGTAAACATCCTCGTTTTGAGCCGATTTTTTTTATAAGAAGAGTGTTATCATCGGGCAGGGTTTTAAAGTTATATCTTGTTTTTAAAGATTCCGGATAATTATTCTTTAAGAAATTAAGAGTAAAAGCTCCTGTGTCATTATAATCTACAACAGTGTTAGAGATTGCACCACTTGCTGCAAGGATATCTGCTCTGAGTTTTGGTTCAAGGATCGGCCAGAGCAATCCTGGTGTGTCGTAAATATCCATATCCTTTGTTGCCATGCGTTGATTATGCCTTGTAATTGCAGGTACGTTTCCGGTTTTAGCAACTTTTTTACCAATAATGGAATTAATTATGGTTGATTTGCCTGTATTTGGAATTCCTATAACCATAAT
>JAGLLQ010000568.1 GCA_023140455.1 Desulfobacteraceae bacterium
CAAATGCTGCGGCAAGACCTGCCACTGTGGAAGAATGTCAGAGCCGGGCACAATGATCTATATTGTTGGTGCCAATCGCAGCTCTTGCAAATTTTTGCAGGAGAAAATTGTCTTCATTTGTAACTTTCGCAGAAGCTAAAAACCCAAAGCTGTCACTCCCGTTTTCATCTTTTATTCTTTTAAGATTTGATGCAGTATAATCAATTGCCTCTTCCCAGGAAACTTCCTGCAATTCGCCATTTTTTCGGATCATGGGAGAAGTCAATCGTTTCTTGCTTGTTACAAATTCATGTACATTCCAGCCTTTAATACATAGGCCGCCTTGGTTTACAGGGCTTGTTTTACAGGGAATAGTGCCGATTAACTCACCATCAAGTACTTCTAAAAAAAAGTTACATCCGACCCCGCAGTATGTACATGTCGTGAGTACAGTTTTATAATCCATGATTATGCCTCATCACTATTT
Source organism: Desulfobacteraceae bacterium (assembly GCA_023140455.1). Next base: position 467 of record JAGLLQ010000568.1, read on the forward strand.
ATTTTTTGAGATGGTTCTTTGGTATTTAGCGGTGATATTTGATCTAAAGAGGTTCCGCTTTTATAGCCAAAATCATCAAACATGATCTGATTTGTTTTTTTGTAAAAAGTTCGTAAGGGAATATCAACAGGGCAGGCCTCTTCGCATAAGCCGCAGTCAATACATTTGTCTGCCATGTGCATGGCTCTTATCAAATGGAAAGCAGGCATATCAACAGGGACTCCTCCTTTGGGGATGAGTTCTTCTGACTCAAGAGTGCATGCATTGCAAAAGCACATGGGGCAAATATTACGACAGCCATAGCACTTTACACATTTTGAAAATTCATAGGTCCAGAAATCATATTTTTCGTTTAAATCAAAAGCATCAATTTTTTCTACTGATGTAAAAGCGACTTTTGCAACTTTATCTCCCACAAAAAGGTCCTCGGGAAAGGGTTGTTCGCATTCGCATTCTTTTGCAAGTTTTTCAGGGCAAGCAATCCCTATTTGAATAATCTTTTCTTTATCCAGCTGATTAAAGGAGCATAATGCATTAATAGCTCTTTCATCACACCCACGGGCTAAAATACCAAAAATATGGTCCGGGTATTTTTTAAAAAAAGATGTCAAGGTCTTTGCAAGGGGATATCTTGCATCTCCTGGATTGCTATTGTCTCCAAGAGTCAATTTGTCAAGTTCGTTTATACTTTTAAAAAGAAAAGGAGCAGTGTGCCCGTTTATTTTTGCAAGGCCTAAAAAGCCTTCTATTCTTTTCTGGTCTAAAAGTTCTTTTACTTTTTCTTTTACTTTATCAATCATAAACACACCCTGATTTACTAAATAATTTATTATGCAACATTTGCATCCGTTGCTTTTGCATCTATTGCTTTTGCATCCATTACTTTTTTGCCAAGTGGTGATGGACCTATTTCCCGTATCGTATCAATAAAGCTTTTTAATTCATGCACAAGTTCAGGAGCCTCAGCTGAAGATATCCAGCTTGCCTGGAGGCGTTTATCATCAATCCCTGAAAAGCCTAACATCTGTTTTAAAATGTTCACTCTTTTTTCTGTGGAATAATTACCATACTGGTAATTGCATTCTCCAAGATGTCAGCCGCCCACAAACACTCCGTCAACTCCCGTTTGAAAAGCTTTTATAATATGATGGGGAGAAACACTGCCACTGCACATTACCCGGATTGTACGAACATTACTCGGGTATTGCAAACGACTGACCCCAGCCAGGTCAGCAGCGGCATAAGCTCACCACGTGCACAAAAAACATATAATTTTTGGTTCAAACGCATTGTTACTCATTAAGTCACCTTTTACAGTTCATTTTTATTCTATGCAGCACCAATCTGGCTAAGCAATTGTTCAGGTTTATATCCTTTAAGCGTTGCACTGTCCGACGGGCATGTTGAAGCACAATTTCCGCAGCCTTTGCATAAAACTTCATTTATTTCACAAACTCTGTGTTCTTTGTTAAAACTAATTGCCTCATAAGGACAAACTCCAACACAAGCAAGACAGCCGGCACAGGTTGCAGGATCGATTTCAGCAACAATAGCGCTTTTGACAAGGTTGTCTTTAAAAAGAATGGCTCCTATTCTGGATGCGACACCAATTCCTTGAGTACGGGCTTCTTCTGAGGTTGCAGGAAAACGTGCACTACCACATAGAAAAATACCATCAGCAGCAAAGTCCAGAGGTCGAAGTTTTGCATGGGCTTCTAAGAAAAAACCATTTTTATCAGTTGGTACCCTAAGCATTTGAGCTATCTCTTTTGAACCTTTACTTGCTATCAGAGGAGTTGCAAGAACTGCCAGGTCATATTCAATTTCTTTTGTCTCACCTATTATTGCCTGATAAAAGCTTATATCAGCTTTATTAACTTGCGGAGGTTGGGTCTCATCATAAATATGAAAATTAATGCCTTCTCCCCTTGCATCCCAGAGCATTTGTTCTTTTGTTGTACCATACATCTGCATGTCCCGGTAAAGAATACTTATTTCAGTGTCAGGATTGCTCTCTTTAATTAAAAGTGCATTCTTGACAGCTGTCATACAGCATAATCTTGAGCAGTATTCTCTTTCTTTTATGCGTGAACCTGCACATTGGATCATGACAATATTTTTTGCATCAAGATTGCCTTCTTTCAGTCTTTGTTCAAGCTCCATCTGGGTAATAACATTTTTGCTGTTATAACCCAAAGAACCCTTTTCAGGTATAAAGGGCAGCGCTCCTGTGGCTGCAACAATACATCCTACTTTATGCTCAAAAGTTTTTCCTTGAGATTGAATAGTGACTTCATAGTTGCCAATATATCCTTCAATTCCTTCTACTTTTGCTTCAGTAAAGGTTTGAATATTTGCAAGTGAAGAAATTGTTTTGATTTGAGCTGAGATATTTTCTATTGCCGATTCTTTAGTCTCAAGTTTATTTATTATGCGAAGGAGTCCGCCTAAGTTTTTTTGTTTTTCAACCAGAATTACTTCAAGGCCCATTTTAGCAAGTGCTTCAGCAGCAGACAGCCCTGCCACACCTCCACCAATAACAAGAACTTTATTAACAATAGAAGATTCGATTTCTTCCTGGGGTTCTAAAGATGCACTTTTGGCAACACTCATGCGGACAAGATCTTTAGCTTTGTCTGTTGCAACTTCTCTTGCGCCCATATGAACCCAGGAACACTGATCCCGTATATTTGCCATCTCAAATAGATATGGGTTTAACCCGGCTTCTCCACAGGAACTTGAAAAAAGAGGTTGATGAGTTCTTGGAGAACATGATGCAACAACAACCCTGGTTAAGTTATGATCCTTAATCCCTTTTTTGATCTCTTCAATACCTGCTTCTGAACAGGTGTAGAGATTCTCTTTAGCAAACACAACATTTGGGAGTGTCGCCGCATATTCAGTTACTTCTGCACAGTCAAGATGTCCTGCAATGTTGGAACCACAATCACAGATAAATACGCCTATTCTTGGTTTGTTTTCTTCCATATTGCCTTTTCCCTCTATGATGCCTTTATTGTTTGCATCTCTGTTACTGCTTGGACTGCTCTTGAAGCAGCACTGCTTGCCTGAGCTACTGATTCAGGAATATCCATGGGGCTGT
>JAGLLQ010000569.1 GCA_023140455.1 Desulfobacteraceae bacterium
TAAAAAGATCTGAAATATAGACCATCCCAATTGCTTCACCATTAGAAACAACCGGCAGCCTGCGCACATGTTTTTTTATCATAATATCAAGTATCATCATCAAGTGCATGTCAGGTGTAATAGAAATGACTTTTGGTGTCATGATGTCTCCGACTAAAAGATTTTTAAGTCTGTCAGTAGATCGATCAATAATTCCTTCTATTTCAATATCATCAATATTGCCCCAGATTTTAACATGCTTGGGCAAAAGGAATAAAAGAATATCATACATGGACATCATACCTGCTATGGAACCGTCTTTTTCAGTTACCATGATACCAAAAATTGTATTCCCATCTTGTTTTGATGATTTAAAGATTTTTAAAGCTTCAAAGATGGAAGACTCAGGGCTCAATGTTTTATAGTTGGTTTTCATGACATCTTTGGCAGTTGTTTTCATTCCATTTCTCCTTTGCGCTTTTGGTGTTTGAAAATGATTGTCGGCTTGATTTTTATTTTAAACAAATAAAAATGATTTAGTCAATCAAACACTTGTCTTGGAGAAAAGTATTGAAAATAAGTTTTGTATTGGCAGGGCGGGAAGTTTTTATTAATAAATCAAATATCCAATCAACACATTCAAAAATATTTGAAGTATAGATTGGATATTTCTATTAATCTTTAAAAGATAATATCAGAGCTTGAAAAGCTCAAAAAAGTTAAAGATGTAAGATGAATAGTGATTAGCTAAGTGCTAATCTTTTATAATTCTTTTGGTCTTGTAGCTTTTTTAACAACTTTTCCGGATTTAATACAGCTTGTGCAGGCATTAATTTTTTGAGTTTTTCCATTAACAACTGCGCGGACTCTCTGTAAATTTGGATTAAATCTTCTTTTATTTAAATTATGAGCATGGCTGACATTGTTACCAGTCATAGGTTTTTTACCACAAATATCACACTGTTTTGACATATTAATACTCCTAAAATTATTCCAAAATAATTAACCCAATGAATATATATTAAATTTAACTATTTGTAAATATGTTTTTTAAGATTTGATTTTTAATCAATATAGGAAAGATAATGTTTACCCTGCAAAAGATACAGGGTAAACATTATTTAGATTGTATTATTTGATATAGTTAATTATACCATTTCAAATATTGCAGCAGCACCCATTCCGCCACCAATGCACATTGAAACAATACCATATTTGCCTTTAACTTCCTTTAAATTTGCAAGGCAGGTTGCAGTAAGTTTTGAACCTGTACATCCCAAAGGATGACCAAGGGCTATTGCTCCACCATGGATATTGATTTTATCCATGCTATCTTCTAAACCAAGTTCTCTAATGCAATATATTGCCTGGGATGCAAAGGCTTCATTGATTTCAAAAATATCTATTTGATCAATAGTCATGCCTGCCTGCTCAAGGACTCTTGGGATTGCATATCGTGGTCCTACACCCATTTCATCGGATTTGCACCCGACAGTAGCATAGGAAACAAGTTTTGCTATTGGTTTAAGACCAAGTTCATCACATTTTTCTTTGGATGCTATAATAGTAGCTGCAGCACCATCAGTTGTCTGGGATGAGTTTGCAGCAGTTACACTGCCACCGGCTGCAAAAACAGCTCCAAGCTTTCCAAGGCCTTCTGCAGTTGATGCTCTTATTCCATCATCATGTTCTACAATGAATTCTATTTTTTTATAAGTCCCGTCTTCCTGTTTTTCATATTTATATGCTGGAGTTGGAACTATTTCAGTAAAAAGACCATTATCCCGGGCTTTTACAGCTTTATTCTGAGAAGCAGCAGCAAATTTATCCTGATCTTCCCTTGATACATTGTATCTGTTGGCAACATTTTCTGCTGTTATTCCCATGGAGATATACATCTCAGGATTGGTTGCAGAATATTCAGGATGAGGTCTCGGGGCATTGCCACCCATTGGAACAAATGTCATGGATTCAACACCAGCCCCTATTGTAACATCTGACCATCCCAATTGGACACGGGCAGAAGCAAGAGCAATTGACTCAAGTCCTGAGGAGCAGAATCTGTTAACTGTGGCACCGGAAACAGAATCGGGGAATCCTGCCATTTTCGCAGCAATTCTTCCAATATTTAAGCCCTGTTCGCCTTCAGGGAAGGCACATCCAACCATTACATCTTCAAGGTCTTCAGGTTTGAGGCCATCTGTTTTTTCAACTGCAGTCTTTAATATGAATGATAACAATTCCTCAGGTCTGGTTTCCTTGTACAGACCCCTGTTCTGTTTGCATCCGGGTGTTCTTACTGATTGTACTATATATGCGTCTTTCATTGTCTTTCTCCTTTAATTTCTAAGCGGTTTGCCTGTTTTAAGCATGTGGTCAATCCTTGCAACAGTTTTTTCTTCTTTTGCAAAGTCAACAAAAGCATCTCGTTCGAGCTTGAGAATCGTATCTTCGTCAACATAACTGCCTGAATTAACATCACCACCGCTCATAACATATGCAATACGTTTTGCAAGGAATGAATCATG
>JAGLLQ010000057.1 GCA_023140455.1 Desulfobacteraceae bacterium
AAGATTAAAAAAGCATTTAACAAATTTCGAAGATTGTATGGTGTGGATAAGTAATATTTTTATTGTTTTGCATCACAGACACAGGAGGTATGTTTTTTGGCTATTTCAAAAAACAATGGGCTTATAGAAACAAAAAGACCATTGTCCAATTTTTCTAAATGCTTTATTCCATTTTTTCTCACATTCATACTTATGTTTGGATCATGGATAATTCTTTCTGCCAAGTTTGATATCCTATTAATTGGTCTTGGTCTTATTTCAAGTTTTCTTGTCTCCTTTTTTTTCTATGATCTTTTATTCCCTGATTTTAAGCTTAACTACTTTGCAATAGGCTACAGATTTGCAAAATATGTTCCATGGCTGATATGGGAAATCATTAAAGCAAATTTTCATCTTTTATTCATTGTTTTCCATCCAAAGATGAAAGACCTTATTGATCCGCATATTATTATTTTTAAAACAAATTTAAAAACCGATATGGCAATTACAACAATGGCAAACTCAATCACATTAACCCCGGGAACCATTACTGTATCTGCTACCAGTGATGGAATTTTCAGGGTACATGCAATTGATAAAGAGACTGCCCAAGCTCTTCCAGGAGAAATGCTTGATAGAGTTGCAAAAATATTTGGAGAACAATAATGAGCACTTTTTTCTTATACACAGCACTGTTTTTATGCTTTTTAATGCTTTTTTCTTTATACAGAGCCATATTCGGACCATCAGTACTTGATCGACTTATTGGGGTCAATGCCATTGGAAGTAAAACCGTTATACTGCTTTTACTCATTGGATTCCTTTACGGCCGTGTTGAAATGTTTATTGATATTGCCCTTGCTTACGCATTCTTAAACTTTATTGCTGTGCTTGCAGCATCAAGGTATTTTCACAAAAGAAAAGGGTTATACGAAGAATCTTTTTTGGAGTAACTATTAGTTATGAATATCCTTGCTATAATTTTTTTAGTTATGGGTTTGATCTTTTTTTTGGGGGGTGCTGTGGGCATTATCCGAATGCCTGATTTTTACAGCAGACTCCATCCAGCCGGCAAATTGGACACTTTGGGCATATTAGCCATGGTATTGGGACTTGTTTTTTACAACCTTCATCACTTTTCCATAGATACTTTGATAATGAGCTTTAAAATGTTATTAATTGTTTTCTTTGTTTTCCTTTCAAGCCCAACTGCAACCCACTCTATTGTTGATGCTGGTATGCGGGCAGGTCTGCGACACTGGAAAAAAAAGGACAGGAGGTAAATTTTTAATGCACTGGCAAATTGATTTGATTATTCTGACTTTTACTATTTTCTGTGCACTTGCTGCAATAACTGTAAAAGACTTATTAAGTACTGCTATTTTATTTGGAGCATACAGCTTTATGATGTGCCTTCTATGGGCTGTAATGGGTGCTGTTGATGTAGCTTTCACTGAAGCTTCAGTTGGAGCAGGAGTCAGCACAGTCTTTTTTGTTGCAGCAGTATTTAGAACCGGCAGGAGGACAAAAGATTGAGATTTATCGCATTTATAATTGTTTTGCTTTGTGGAGGGCTGCTACTGTATGCCACTGCTGATTTCCCGGCATGGGGTGATCCAAATTCTCCTGCAAACTCATATCTATCACCGCATTTTATTGAAAAATCAATGGATGAGACAGGAGTACCAAATCTTGTCACTGCAGTGCTTGCTGATTATCGTGGTTTTGACACCATGTTTGAAACAGCAGTTGTATTCTGCGCAGGATTAGCCTGTTTTCTTCTACTTAGAAATTTTAAAAAAAAAGAAGAAAATTTTTACAGGCATATCCCCACCGGAGTTATTATCCAATTTAAAAAAGGAGATAAGACCCTTCCTGTAGGTAAAGAATTTGAGCATATGGATACCGAATGGGTCCCCCATGACATTATCATAAAAACTGTCTGTAGGATATTAATCCCCTTTATTCAGATTTATGCACTGTATGTGGTTGCCCATGGTGATTTCAGTCCTGGTGGAGGATTCCAGGGCGGTGTTATCTTTGGTTCAAGTTTGATTCTCTATGCTATCGCCTATAACTTAAGAGCTCTTGTTGAAAGAGTAAAAGAAAGAATACTGGGGTTGTTCTCTGCCATTGGCGTATTAATTTATGCCGGCATCGGAGTTGTGTGCATGGCACTTGGTGGCAATTTTCTTGATTATGAACAATTAACAAAAATTTTACCTGTAGATCCTGGTCATATAAGAGCATACGGCATGCTTGGAGTGGAAATTGGTGTAGGCATAACTGTTATGGCAGCCATGGTAATCATTTATGTCAATATTGTCTCTGTAGGTCGCCACGATGAAGGATTATAAGGAGTATTATGCCTGAAATTTTACAAATGATTGTAGATAAATATAATTACTGGCTTTATATTATTTTAATGATGATTGGTCTTTATGCCATGATCTCAAAAAATAATCTGATAAAAAAACTTGTGGGCATGAATATTTTCCAAACATCAATTATTCTTTTTTATG
>JAGLLQ010000570.1 GCA_023140455.1 Desulfobacteraceae bacterium
CGTCTCAAGCCATATGGAATCCATATTAAATCTGCGATTGAACCCAAAACATGGTTTCTTAATAACAACAATGATGTAAGATCGGCCAGCTTTCTTGAGGATGTTGCTACAGAGTTTGATATCCAAGGTTTAGAGCTTGATTGGACTTGTGTTGCATGGGATGCTAATTTAAGAAAACGTAATAGTGGTTGGGAGTATAAAAATTTTCGCGGTACAGAGTGGCAGAATATTCATGATGAAGTTAGAAGAAGGTATCTTCTAAATACTTATAGGGTCCTCTTGACGAGAGCACGACAAGGTATGGTCATTTTTATTCCTGAGGGCAGTGGAATGGATAGAACAAGGCTTCCAGAATTCTACAATCCAGTTTATCAATATTTTAGAGAATGTGGTGTGCCATGCATCTAAAGAGCATAATAATGTTTTTCAGCAGAGTTCAAAAAGCTGGCCCGCTGGAAAATGGTGTAAGGCGTAATCATTGATGCGTGGATTATTTATTAAAACAATCAGTGCGTAGTTGGGCAAGTGTTTATTTTCTATAACCTGGGAAGGGAATCTGTTTGCATGACAACGGTCGGCATGATAAAGGTTTGGAGGGCTTTTTGGAGTGAATCTTTTTAAATTTGTTTTTTAATTTAAAACCTGAACGAAAAAAGTCCTCCAAACCTTTATCTTTATCTTTACAATACATTACTTTTAAAAAATAATGTCCTGCCTGATTTTGAACAATATCGATATTGCAGAATAGTAATCTAAGCGGATTTTCTTGTGAATCTTTAGTTTTACAAGAGAATTACTTGACATTTTCAAATTAACGTCAATTTTATTACAACAATATTTTAATTATGTAAATTAAATTTATGATCAATTTATAAGAGAGGAAACAATGGGTAAAAAACAAGAAACCTGTGAATTTAAAACTGAAGTTCAGCAATTATTGCATCTGATAATTAATTCTCTTTATTCAAATAAAGAGATTTTTGTAAGAGAGCTTATTTCTAACGCATCTGATGCAATTGATAAGGCAAAGTTTAAAGAACAGACTGAGCCGGATTTATATAAAGATAATAATGATTATTATATAAGACTTTCTGCTGATTCTGATAAAAAAACAATGACAATAGAAGATAATGGTATTGGAATGACCTATGATGAGGTTAATCACAATATTGGAACCATTGCCCAGAGCGGAACAGCTGCTTTTATGGAAGCTTTGGAAAAATCAAAATCAGAAAATACTCTTTCACCTGATTTGATTGGCCAGTTTGGAGTCGGGTTTTACAGTGCTTTTATTGTGGCATCAAAAATTATCTTGACAACAAAGGCTGCAGGCGCTGAAACAGGAGTAAAATGGACTTCTGATGGCAAAGGTTCATATACTATTGAAGAAGTTGAGAAAGAATCCCGCGGAACTGAAATTACCCTTGAGTTAAAAGATCCTGAAGATGGTGAGCAGAATTTTACTGAAGAATATACATTAAGACAGATTGTTAAAAAACATTCTGATTTTGTTCAGTATCCTGTAATTATGAATGTGGAAAAGACTGAACCTATCCCTGAGAATGAGCAGATCAAGGACAAAGATGGGAAAGTTGTGGGAGAAACCACAAGGACAAAGAAAGAAGATGAAACTCTCAATTCCATGAAAGCCATCTGGTCAAGGGGTAAAGAGGATGTTACAGAAGATGAGTATGAAGAGTTTTATAAACACATAAGCCATAACTGGGATAAACCTGCAGAGCGTATTCATAAAAGATTTGAAGGAGTAACAGAGTATGATGTGCTCATGTTCCTGCCTTCAAAAGCACCTTTTGATCTTTTTCAGGCGAACAGAAAGCATGGTATGCAGCTTTATTGCAAACGTGTTTTTATCATGGATGACTGCAAAGAGCTTTTACCTGAATATCTTGGATTTGTTCAGGGTGTTGTGGATGCTCCAGATCTTAACTTAAACGTCAGTCGTGAGATTCTACAGGAAGATCGTTTTGTAAGAAGTATCAGAAAAAATCTTGTGAAATCAATTTTTTCTACTCTTGAAGGAATGGAAAAAGAAAAGTATGAAGAGTTTTATGAAGAATTTGGAAAAGCTTTAAAAGCGGGTGTTCCTTCAGATTTTGAGAATAAAGAAAAAATTGCTTCATTATTAAGATATAAAACCACAAAGTCTGACGGCAAATATATTTCTCTTGATGATTACATTGAAAATATGAAAGAGGATCAAAAAGAGATCTATTTTATTACAGGTGAAGATATAAGTTCACTTGCTAACAGCCCGCTTCTTGAAGTTTTAAAAGAGAAAGATTATGAAGTTCTTCTGATGATTGACCCTGTTGATGAATGGGTTGTACAATCTCTTACAGAATATAAAGAGAAAAAACTTAAAAGTGCTGAAAAAGGTGACCTTGATCTTAATAAAATTGATGACAAACAAAAGGATGAATACTCCGCACTTCTTAAATTTATTAAAGAGAAGCTTGGCAATAAAGTAAAAGATGTTGAAATATCTAAAAGACTTAAAGATTCTGTTTCATGTCTTTCAGCTGATGATTTTGCCATGAGTTCTTACATGGAAAAAATTCTAAAAGCTTCAGGCCAGGATGCCCCAGATCAGAAACGTACTATGGAAGTAAATGTTGCTCATCCTGTTATGGAGAAAATCAAAACTATTTTTGAAACAGATACAAATAGTCCTGTAATGCAGGATTATAGCGATCTGCTTTTTGATCTTGCTGTGGTAAGCGAAGGCGGGAAAGTTAATAATCCTGCAAAATTCAGTAAACTTGTGGGAGATCTTATGGTAAATGCTATATGAGCCATAGAGAAATCTACATTGAAAGCCTTGGATGTGTTAGGAACAATGTCGACAGTGAAGTAATGGCAGGTCAACTAGAATTGGCTGGTCATAAAATTGTTGATGATCCATATCTTGCATCAGTAGTTATTGTAAATACTTGCGGATTTATATCAGCAGCTTCTGAGGAGGCTGTTGATATAATCCTTGCCATGGCTGAATATAAAAAAGAAAAA
>JAGLLQ010000571.1 GCA_023140455.1 Desulfobacteraceae bacterium
CTTCCACCTGTATGCCAGAACAGGACTGTGTCATCAGCTGTCAATTCATTTTGTTCAATCATATCGATTAATCCTCCCATTGCACGACCTGTATAAACAGGATCAACAAGGATTCCTTCTGTCCTGGCGGTGAGTGCGATTGCTTTCCGTTCTAAGTCGCCTACAATTCCGTAGCCATCGCCCAGGAATTCATTCTTTAGAATAACATCTTCTAATGTGTATTTCATATCTATGTTGAGTTTTTCACAGGTTGATTCTGCAAGAGACAGAATATGTTCATTAAAAGGGAGATCACCTGCTTCTCCTTTATCAATACCTATTCCCATGAGTTCAAAATTATTTTTTGCAAATACAGATTTCCCGATCATCATGCCGGCATGAGTACCGCCGGAGCTTGAGGGGAAAATAATATGTGAGATTTGGGTGTCTGATTTATCAAGCTGCATTTGAAGTTCTTTTATAGCCTCAATAAACCCTGCTGCTCCGATTTCGTTTGAACCTCCATAGGGGATAACATATGGTTTGTTCCCTTTATAAGTCAGGCTGTCTACAATATCAGGGATTGTCTCACCTTTTCTAAGTGAACCGGTCCAGTGAATTTTTGCTCCAAGGATGTCATCTAAAAGCAGATTGCCGTCAGGTATATCAGGTGGTGTTCCACCAAGAGCTAAATGACAGCCAAGCCCGCATGCAGCAGCCGCCGCCGCAGTTTGCCTGCAGTGGTTTGACTGTGCCGCTCCGGCAGTTATTAATGTATCACATCCCTGATTTAGCGCATCGGCAACTAAAAATTCTAATTTGCGGGTTTTATTGCCACCAAGAGCAAGGCCTGTGAGGTCATCTCTTTTGATCAGTATACGCGGACCTTTAAGATGTTGAGATAGCCTTTTCAGCTCCTTTATAGGAGTTGGGAAAAAGCCCAATGATTTTTTTTGTAACTGCTTGAATTCTTTTGTCATTTTTAACCTCCTGATTTATGGAGTTTTACAGATAGGTTTTTTATCAATATACTTTTTAATTGTTCTTCTGTCTAATCCTGTTTTTCTGGCTACTTTTTCATATGTCCCGAAATGTTCATAAAGCATAGTGCAATAGCCTGAAATTAGCGAAGAGATATCAATGTTTCTGTTTTGAATGCCTGTGATAAGTTGTTCTGTGAGATTAGCAGGTTTGTCTAAATTCAGTGCCTCGCCTTGATAGGTGCGCCTTAAAAGGACACTTCTTGCACATTGCTCAAGCTCTCTTACATTTCCGGGCCATTTATAATGCGGCCCCAGATGCTTGTTGATAACTCTTTTAACTCTTTCTATGAGATTTTCAGATTTATTGCCGGTCATTCGTTCTATAGTAAACTCAAGCAGTGTGTCGAGTTCTGCAGGATCTTCCTGAATTCTTTCTCTTAAAGGCGGTACTTCAATAATATCTGAACATAATCGATAATAGAAATCATCTCTGAACACTTTCCCATCAACTATATCTTTTACTGATTTGTTGGTTGCAGCAATAACCCGTCCCTGAAATCTGCTTTGTACATGGCTGCCAACCGGAGTGAAGATCCTTTCCTGTAATACCTGTAACAGTTTTATTTGTACATGATTTGGAATCTCTCCAATTTCATCTAAAAATATTGAACCATGGGGGCTGCATCTGTCAAAAACACCCTGATAATTGTCCACAGCGCCGGTAAAGGCTCCTTTTTTATGTCCGAAAAGCTCTGATTCCAATAATGTCTCTGGAAACTGTGAGAGATTGAGAGAGTTGAAAGCATGCATAAAGCTTTCTTCAAAACATTTTGTTTTTATATTGTATGGGATAAATCCGCTTTTCCCTATTGCCATTGCAGCAGTGCCTTTACCAGTACCTGTCTCTCCAAGCAGCAGGGTTGAGAAATCCTCCATTTTATTCCATAAATGATTTACATAAAAATTGATGTCATCAGTAAAAACATTGTTCCAAAGATGGTTTTTGAACTTGATCATACAAGGGGTTGTTCCAACAAGGGAGTTTGAGATAAAATGAAAAGCCCGCCTCATTTGATATGACAACCCAAAGTAGTGAATTGCACTTTTTTCTGAGAAACCTCTTTTTTTAAGTAAAGACATAGTTGCATCTCCAAATGAGACTTCTACAAGGTTATCTCCTGCTTTAATTTGATCAAGAATCAGCTGGTCAAAATCATCCCGGAATTTGTGGAAAATATCAAAAAGAAAGACAATTTCCATGATTGCCTGTTCTCTTCCTGAAAAAGAATTAAGATTTGCCAGGCCCTGCATCTCCAGTCTGTTTATCCTTAAGTCTATTTCCTGTATACATTGATCAGTGCTTTTTCTTCTTGAAGCTGAAGGAAAAAGACCTGCAATCTTCAAATCAAGTTTTTTTCTGAGAGTGCTGAATGGATTTGCAAAGGCTGCATGATAGACAGTTTTAAAAAACCTTCTTTCTTCCGGGTTGAGTTTCTTATTTTCCAATTTGGCGCCTCTTGTGTTCAAAATTTGTACATGGCTTATACATAATATGTATATTACTTTTTAATATCATAGGAGGACTGATAACACAAATAAAAAAAACATTGTAAATTAAGCAGCTTATATAATTGACAGGTTTTGGCATACTTATTGATAAGAGATATAGATAAAGAGATCAGGGTAAGAAGTGAGTTGAAAAAAGAATATTAAATGTTTTTTTATATAATGGAGATAATTGATGATAACAAGAATAATTAATTCAAGATTGCCTTTAATGGTATTAAACCCTTTAAAAGTTTTTGACTTGAACTATTTTAAAGCACTAAATGATTCAGGTGCTTTGGGTGTTTTGGACACCGAGTTTTTAGAAAAGGGTTTAATCCTTGAGAGAATTAAAAAGCTTTCAGGAGAAAGCCTTTATTTTGGTGTAAGGCTTGCTGACCAGGATCAGGATCTTATAGATGAGATTAAAAAACTGAAGATCCACAATCTTGACCTTATTATTGCTCCTTTGGGAAAAGAAGATACACCTGCGGATTTTTCTGAATTTTCCGATACAAAAATTGCTCTTGAAATAAGAGATATTGATATGGCTGAGAAGATCAAAGCTATAACGCCCCATGTTTTGATTTTAAAGGGTAATGAAGCTTCAGGCAGGGTTTCAAAGTATTCTTCTTTCATCCTGATGCAATGGTATCTCAAACATTCAGACTTCCCTGTTTTTGTACAGGGCGGCGTTGGTATGTACACAGGTGCAGGAATGTTTGCAGCCGGAGTTTCAGGAGTCGTCTTTGATAGCCAGGTATGGCTTTCAGATGAAGCACCAGTTTCAGATAATTTGAAAACTCTTATTTCATCTCTGGATGAAAATGATTCTACTCAGATTAAAACAGATAATAACAATATATACAGGGTTTTTGCAAAACTCGGCACAAAAATTGTAAAAGACCTTAAACAGGAAGTTGTGGAGCTTGTTGATAGACCTGACAGCGAGACAATGCTTTTTGAAAAAATTAAAGAGAATATTGTTTCTCTTGATGATAATGATGCACAATTCATTCAATCTCTGTTTTATCTTGGCCAGGATGGTGTGTTTGCAAAGTATTTTGCAAAGAATACAAGTTCTTTAAAAGAAATGATATCAAATTTTTTTAAGGGTATTGGGGTGAATTTAAGCTGTGTTGATAAATATGATCCTTTAAAAGAGGACTCAGATCTTGCGAAAATTCATGGAACTAAATATCCGATTATTCAAGGACCCATGGCAAATATCAGTGATAATTCTGAATTTGCTACAAAGGTTTTTGAAGCAGGTGCTTTGCCGTTTCTTGCAGTTGGGAGTCTTCCTGAAGATCTTGCAGATAATATGCTGAAAGATGGAGCAAAAAATCTTGATCGATTTGGTGCAGGCCTTGTGGGGATTGAAGCATTTAATCCGGCTGTGGACAGACACCTTCAAATGGTTAAGGATTATAAGATACCCTTTGCCCTTTTTGCCGGAGGTATTCCATCCCAGGTTATTGATCTTGAAAATGCAGGTACAAAAACCTATCTCCATGCTCCTTCAGTTTCCATGTTGAAAAATGGAATACAAAGTGGATGTAAAAGATTTATATTTGAAGGTGGAGAAGCAGGCGGACATGTGGGATCACTTTCAAGCCTTGTGCTTTGGGAAGCCGCAGCAGTTCATATTATTGAAGAAGGAGAGTATGATCTTTCAACCCTTTCTTTAGTCTTTGCCGGTGGAATATCAACATGTTATGCTTCGTTTTTTATTTCAGGCCTTTCTTCATTCCTTGCAGCAAAAGGTGCGAAAATAGGTGTCCAGGTTGGAACAGCATATCTTTTTACACCGGAAATTATTGAAACTAATAGTCTGCAAAAGCAATATCAGCAAATCATATCTGACATAGATGAAACCGTAGTTGTGGGCGAGTCAGTAGGACTGCTATCCAGAACAGTACCTACAGAGTTTGCAAAAATGATGCTCAAATTAGAACAGGATATGATAAAAAGTAAAGACACATTAGATATTAGAAAACGTACTTTTGAGAAAAAAAATATTGGGTCGCTGTTGATTGGAGCAAAGGGTTTTTTACCTGATTTTAAAAATCCCGGTGAGGAAAATTATACATATTATAAAGGTGAAGAGCACAAAGAAAAAGGGAACTTTCTTGTGGGAGACAGCCTTGCATTTTTTAATGAGCAACTTTCCATAAATGATATCCATTTAAGATACATGGACAATAAACCTCTTCTTTTTCAAAATCTTAACAGGCTCGAGGTCTTAACTTCTGAAAAAAATAAAATTAATGATGAGATAGCAGTAATAGGTATGGCATGTACACTTCCTGATGCTGATTCCCCGGAACAACTATGGGAGAATATCCTTGCAAAAAAATATTCCATATCTGAAATTCCAGAATCAAGAGTTGACCGTGAGCTTTATTATGATGCTGACAAAAGTGCGCAGGATAAATCATATACTCTTCTTGCAGGCTGTATCAATGACTATGAATTCGATGGTGACAGGTTCGGCTATCCGGGTGACAAATCCTCAAGGCTTTCAAAAAGCCAGCAGATTGTTCTTGATACAGCATATAAGGCTGTTCAAAATGCAGGGTACCTTGGTGATGATGATAAGATGATATGTAATGATCCTTCAAGGACGGCTGTAATTATTGCTACATGTCTTGGGAACGAGTTAGGCAATGACCTTTTATTTAAATATTATTTCCCTGAAGTTTTATCTTGGATTAAAGAAACAGATGAATATAAAAGCTTAACCCAAAAGCAAAAAGAAGATTTAAGAGAAGAAATATTAAAAGGCTTTGAGGGTGACAATCCGGGTTATGACCCTGTGCATGGAATGCTTTTAAATATTGAGGCGTCACGGGTTGCAAAACATCTTGGTATCAGAGGGCTTAACTATGTGATTGATGCCGCATGTGCTTCGTCATTCGCTGCAATTGATGCAGCTACAGGCGAACTCCTTTCAGGAGAGCATGATCAGGTTATTGTTGGTGGAGTCAATACTCATCTTTCTCCTGAGAGCTTTATCGGATTTTCAAAAATGGGGACTTTATCTGCAAAGGGTTCATTCCCTTTTGATGAAAAAGCTGACGGGTTTATCCTTGGTGAAGGCGCTGTCGTTTTTATGTTAAAAAGGATGAAAGATGCAGTCAGGGATAACAATAATATTATTGGGGTAATAAATGCTATCGGTGCAAGTTCTGATGGAAAAGGCAAGGCTATTGCAGCTCCTAATCCTTTGGGACAGAAGCTTAGTATAGACAGGTGTTATGAAAAAACGATTCAGGATATTAACCCTAAAGACATTGGTTTCATCGAAGCCCATGGAACTGCAACTATTGTCGGTGATGAAGTTGAGATTTCAACTTTAAAAGAAAAATATGCAGGTTCCAGTGCCGGAATAAGCTCCATAAAATCACAGATTGGTCACCTTTTGGGTGGTTCCGGAGCAGCAGGTTTTATCAAAGCTCTTCTTGCAATTAATCATGGGATTCTTCCTCCTAATTGTCAGTTTGAAAATTTATCAAAGAATTGTGATTTAAGTGGCTCATCTTTATTTATAATTAAAGATCAGCAAAAATGGGAAGCAAATGGGAAAATTAAAAGAGCAAGTGTAAGTTCTTATGGCTTTGGTGGAATAAATTATCATGCTCTTCTTCAGGAATTCAGAGATGATTATCAATTATTAAATCGAGATATTTTTACTAATCCAGAATATGATTTTAATGATGACAGGATTGT
>JAGLLQ010000572.1 GCA_023140455.1 Desulfobacteraceae bacterium
CCTGATCATGATCAACATCTGTTGTTCCCAGCAAAACCGATCCTTCCCAGGGAAATAAAAAGACAGGTCTTAAATCTTTTGGATGCATAAAACTGACAACCTGATCTATGGGTAATAAATTCCCCGGAAAAATCAAATGACTTCCCCTTAACGGCCGAATGTGAAATCCTTTCATGGGAGATGGATGAAGCGTTTCTGCAAATGCGCCCGTGGCATTAATCACAACTTTTGTTTTGATCTCAGCTAAAGATCCGGTTCTTTTATCTTTAATATTAACAGCTGCGACTTTATTCGTATGATCCCTTTCAATGCTGATTGCTTTTGTGTAATTCAGTGCGGTTCCGTCTTGCAGACATGCCTCATAGATCAATCTTAACACAAGTCGGGCATCATCTACCTGGGCATCCTTAAATCCAACTGCAGATACAAGATTCTGTTCCCTGATCCCTGCAATAGTATTTATGACATCTGCTTTGGGATATGTTTTATGCTGTTTTTCTCCGGCAAGGAAACTGTATATGGAAAGGCCTATTTTCATAGATGTACTTGATGGACCATAATGATCAAATACAGGCATGATAAAATCTAAAGGAGTTACAAGACCGGGATAACATCTCAGTAACCGTTCCCGTTCTTTTACAGCTTTCTTTGTTAACTTCCATTGGCCCGCCGCTAGATACCGTAGCCCACCGTGAACCATCTTGGATGATCGGCTTGATGTACCCCAGGCAAAATCCTTTGCTTCAACAAGAAGGACTTGATATCCTTTCTTTACTGCTTCATGGAACACTCCTGCTCCGGTAATCCCGCCTCCAATCACAACCATATCATATGTTGTTTTTAAATCAGGAATGTTCATTTTATCTCCTGCCATATTTTCTGGCTGATAATCATAATTTTTTCAACTATTGGTTTTACATTCATATTATTTTGCTCCAAAGCAGTAACCAGGTCTCCATAATATGCCAATGAAGCAGCTCTTGCATCTTGTCGCTGGAAATAGCTTTTGCCAAGAATACTATAAAGCGGTGTAAAATCATTTAAAATCATATTAAAAACAGGATTATCTGTTGCTTTAACCATAAGCATTTGCAATTGCCAATCATATTCAGCATAGGTATCAGATCTATCTTGTAATTTATTTGATTGTTTTAAAAAATTTAAAATCTCTAAAGAACTATTTGCCACAGCTTTTTGAACAATATCAGGAAACATTGTGGTTCTGACTTCCAATAGGTGCGATACCATGTCAGAGGATAAAGTTTTACCATATTTTGCAAGAGAGCTTAAAATTCCAAGCCCGCCATTTTTTATATAATTGTTCACTTTTGTTGATTTACCGTGCTGTATGGTGATCCATCCTTCCTTTGACAGCCGCTGCAGGGTCTCTCTTAATGTCGGTCTTGTCACACCAAGTTCTGTTGCAAGAAGTCTTTCCGCCGGAAGCACATCACCTGGACTATATTTAGATGATAAAATAGCCTCTATAAGTTGTTTTTCAGCATGCTCAGCAGGTTTTAACAATTTTTCAACCAAAATTTTTTACCTTTCCCATATCTATTTTTTACTACTCTCTGGTAAGAGGTCATACCAGTTGAACAATTAAAAATCAAGTCTTCTAATAATATATTGTGTATTACATATTATTAGAGGCTCTATATAGACAATCTGCTCAAAAACATGTAAAAAGGCATAATGGATATTAACTTAACAAAAGAATTTATTGATACTATTTTTGATGAATCAGTAATCCCGACACTAAAAGAGTATATTAGAGTTGAAGCAAAATCAGCTATTTTCGACGAAAACTGGGAAAATAACGGATATTTAAAACAAGTCTGCAAGATGGTGGAAGAATGGTGCTTTAACCTTAAAATAGATGGCTTAAGCACTGAAGTGATCACTCCTAAAGGCAGATCCCCCCTTCTTCTGATTGAAATTAAAGCAACTTCAGATAAGAACAATACGACTCTTATTTATGGACACCTTGACAAACAACCTGAATTTTCAGGCTGGGATGATAATAAAGCTCCCTTCAAACCAGTAATTGAAAATAATAGATTATATGGACGTGGTGCAGCTGATGATGGTTATGCTGCTTTTTCAGCACTTTGTGCCATCAAGGCATTAAAAGAACAAAATTTAAAGCATAACAAGTTTGTATTACTGATTGAATCCGGTGAAGAAAGCGGCAGTCCTGACCTTCCCTATTATCTTGAAAAGTATAAAAATAAAATTGGGGATGTCGACCTTATAACCTGTCTTGACTCAGGATGTGGAGACTATAAAAGATTCTGGCTCACAAATTCTCTACGTGGAACTGCAATGGGTAATCTTGAAATTAAAATATTAAAACAAGGTATCCATTCAGGAAACTCAGGCATTGCTGCATCCAGCTTCAGGATTTTAAGAAATTTATTAGATAGAATCGAAGATTCTAAAACAGGAAAAATCAAACTCAAAGAGCTTAATCCTGAGATCCCTGAAAAAACAATGATGATGATACAAAAGAGTGTCAAAAGTCTTGGTAAAACAATTTCTAAAGCAATCCCATTTGTTGATGGTGCAAAACCTGTTTCAGATGACCCCTTAGAGCTTATTATCAATAGTACATGGAAGCCTGTTCTCTCTTATATTGGTATTGATGGGATACCTGCTTCAAAACATGCCGGGAGCGTATTAAGGCCGGGTACTTCAATTAGTCTGTCATTAAGGCTTCCACCGAATATCGACCCGGATAAAGCAATAGCGCTCTTGAAAAAAACTCTTGAAGAAGATCCACCATATAATGCGCAAATCACTTTGGAACCCATTGGTAATTCTAAAGGATGGGAAATGCCTGAGATGAGTGATCAGCTTTTTACAGCAATTAATGAATCCTCAAAAGTTTTTTTCAATAATGATGCATGTGTAATGGGCGAAGGAGGATCTATACCTTTTATGAATCTACTTTTGGAACAATTTCCTAAAGCACAGTTTATTGTCACAGGTGTACTTGGGCCAAATGCTAATGCGCACGGTCCAAATGAATTTTTGCATATCCCCTATGTTAAAAAACTTACTTGTGTACTTTCATATATTTTTGCATCACAAAGTCAAGAGGTGACAAATGCAGGACCAGTTTGATAAATGTATTGAGTGTGGAGCATGTGATGAAGTCTGTCCTGTTTACAAAATAACAAAAGAACCTTTATTTTCAGCCTTGAGCCGTTTGAGAACTGCTGAAATGATTTTCAAAGGCGAAAGCATAGATGACACAAGAAAAGAAAGTATCTACAATTGTCCTAAATGCATGCAGTGCGAATCAGTCTGCCCCGAAGAAATTAAAATAACCAGACTTGTTCATAAGTCACGGGAAAACCTTGCAAAAAGCGGAACAGGCCCTCTGGAAAGACATGGAAAAATTATTAAAGGTATCAAAAGAAAGGATAACTCTGTTGGAGGAGATCCTGAAAAGAGGCTTGACTGGCTTGATGAAGAATTTGTCAAGAAAAAATCTGATACACTTTTATATCTTGGCTGTATTCCAGCATATCTTGTGAAAGATGCTGCAAGAGCAACCTACCATGTATTAAAAAAGCTTGATTATGATTTCATGATGTTAGAAGACGAAGGATGTTGTTACACCTATTTATATGAATCCGGAAGAACAGATCTTGCAAAAAAATATTTTACAAAAAATGTGGAAAGATTTTCCAAACTTGGAATAAAACATATTGTTGTGCCATGTAATGGGTGCTTAAAATGCTTTAAATATTTTTATCCTGACCTGCTTGGAGAAATGGAGTTTAAAGTTTCCCATGCTGTTGAAGTAATCTATGACCTGTTAAAACAAAAACCTGAACTCTTAAATAAAGTTGAACAGGCAATTACTTATCAAGACCCATGCCGTCTTGCAAGGGGTGAAAAAATCACTGAAGAACCAAGAGAGCTTTTAAAAATGTGCGGTGCAACATTAGAAGAAGCAGAAAAAAACAGAGAAGATGCAATATGCTGCGGCGCAGGAGCAGGTATAAGATCAGTATTTCCTGAACTCTCAATTGACATTGCAGAATCTCTTTTAAAATCTGTCAGTACAAAAAATATTGCAACCACATGTCCTTTCTGCACATTTAATCTATCTTATGCTTCAAAAAAGAGAAATCTTGAAAAAGAGATTGTTTATTTCAGTAAAATAATCCTTGATTCACTTAAATAATACTTATTCAAGCTCTTGCAATAACAAGCACATCTACCGACAAAGCTCCTTCACAAAGCAACGCCGAAGCTGCTTCAGTGGATGTTGCTCCGGTTGTAAAAACATCATCTACCAATAATATCTTTTTATTTTTTATTTTCTCTGTATTTACAACTTTAAAAGCATCTTTCACATTCTCTTTTCTCTGCTCAGCTGAAAACTGAATTTGCGGATCAGTCTTTTTTACTCTTTTTAATGAATAAAGATCAATTTCAAGTTGAGAAGAAATATTATTTTTTTCCAGCATTTTTTTAAAATTCTTAACAACAAGGAAAGATTGATTAAAACCCCTTTGCCTGAGTTTTGAAGCATGCAAAGGCACAGGCATGATAATATCAATTTCAGATGAACTGAAATATTTATTAAACCCTGAAAAAATAATTTTCTCTAAAGGTGCAGCAAGCCCAAGTTTTTTTTGATATTTAAAAAAATGGATGCTTTCCCTGACTATACCTGAATAACGAGATCCTGCTCTTACTTTTCCAATATTATTTGATGTTTTTAAACATTCTTCGCAAAAATGATTTTGAGTTTGAGTATAGTCAGTATATCCAAAACTTTGCCCGCATTTTTCACAAAACGGTGGCTTGAAAGCCTCAAAACTTTGATCAATACAGTCTATACAGAAAAAATTACCAAAAAAGTGGTTCAAAAAATCTTTATCAACTGTGTAACTATCTTTTAAATCAGTCTGATCAGTAGTATTATTGTAAGGTATCACTTTCTGGCACTTCAGACATTTTAAAGGAAAAAACAGATATGTGATCAAAGAAAATAGCTGTCGGGCTAATCTAAACAAATCATTTCCTGTTTTAATAAGACCTGCCTTAATACTAAGAAATTAATTCTGCAATCAACTTGCCAAAATCAACACACTTTACCTGCTTGGCTCCTTGTATTTGAGAGGCAAGGTCATGGGTTAATCTGCCTGATTTCAAAGCTTTTGAAACTCCGGTTCTGAT
>JAGLLQ010000573.1 GCA_023140455.1 Desulfobacteraceae bacterium
CCCATATAATCAAACATCATTGCACCGGACAAAATAAGCGAGCAGGGATTTGCAAAGCCTTTGCCTGCAATATCAGGAGCAGTACCATGGGTTGCTTCAAAAACAGCGCAATCATCTCCTATATTTGCTCCCGGAGCAATACCTAACCCACCGACCTGGGCTGCTAAAGCATCTGAAATATAATCTCCATTAAGGTTTGTACATGCAATAACATCAAAATTTTCAGGTCTGAGTAAAACTTCGGCAAATACCATATCAGCTATTCTGTCTTTAATAATCACTTTGCCTTCAGGCAAAATTGAATTATATTTACCATAGAAATCATCTTCAGTTATCACATGATCACTATATTTTTCTTGTGCTATTTCATATCCCCATTTTCTAAAACCACCTTCAGTGTATTTCATGATATTACCCTTATGCATCAGGGTTACACTTTTTAATGAATTTTGAAGAGCATAATTTACAGCTCTATCAACAAGTCTTTTTGTGCCATGGGGTGAGATTGGTTTTATCCCGATGGATGCACCATCTTTAAGAGTGCAGGACAACTCCTCATTCATAAATTTTGTTAGTTTTTGAGCGTGCTCAGAATCAGCATCCCATTCAATCCCTGCATAAAGGTCTTCTGTATTTTCTCTAAAGACTGTAATATCAACTTTCTCAGGATGTTTTACAGGACTTGGGACTGGAGGGTAATACTTTACAGGGCGAACACAGGCATAAAGGTCAAGTTCCTGGCGGATTCTAACATTAAGACTTCTCATTCCTTCACCCACAGGGGTTGTTAAAGGACCTTTTATAGCAATTTTGCAATCTTTAATTCTTTGGAGTGAGGCATCTGGTAACCAATCCCCATTCTCTTTAAAGCTTTTTTCTCCGGCTGATATTTCTTCAAATTCAACTTTCTTTTGCCCTTGTGAAGCTGCTTTTACTGCTGCATCAAACACCTCTCTTGAAGCTTCCCATATTTCACACCCAATGCCATCCCCTTTAATGAAAGGTATTACAGGGCAATCTGAATTAATTGTTATTCCTTCTGCCATCTACTTTTCTCCTCGGCTTTGTAACTCTCTTTTCCGCACTGCTTCATATAATGCAATCCCTCCTGCAACTGAGGCATTAAGGGAATTTACCCTGCCTTTAATCGGGATTGAAACAAGAAAATCACACTCTTTTTTTACTAAAGGTCTGATTCCTTTATGCTCTCCTCCAACCACAAGAGCAAAAAAACCTGAAAAATCAGCTTTAAACAAAGGTGTCCCTCCTGATGCATCTAAGCCCGCAACCCAGGCGCCTTTTTCCTTTAATTCTCTTAATGTTGAAGCAGTATTGGTTATTAAAAAAATTTCAGCATGTTCCATTGCGCCGGCAGAACTTCTGGAGACTGAGGGCACAGGTGCTACTGATCTGTCTTTTGGTATCATTATATAATCTACTCCGGCACACAGAGCTGTTCTTATCAAAGCCCCAAAATTATGCGGATCTTCAATATTCTCAAGTATAAGAATAAAAGGATGTTGTTCTGTTTTCCTAAATTGCATGAAAAAGTCATTGCCTGTCTGTGCAGGGAAAAGTGATACGTTTGCTGCGATACCTTGATGTTTTGCATCGTTTGTCAGTTTATCAAGAAAGGCTGGTTCTACATATTCGATTGAGCAATTAATTTTATCAGCATGTTTGAGAATTTCATTGATTTCTGTTCTTAATTTCTTAATTTTTTTTTTTATGAAAATCTTAAAAAACTGTCTTCGATTCGCCTTTAAAGCTTCGAGGACAGGATGAACTCCCGAAAGGACCTCTGTTTTCTCTCTTTTCATTCTGGTTTAAAAATTCCCTTTGACAATTTCACAGATTCTTTCACAGGCTTTATCAAGCTGGTCATTTATAACAACATAATCATAAAAACCTTTCTGATCCATCTCAGCTTTTGCATTTTTCAGTCTTATATTGATAATCTCTTCTGAGTCTGTTGCCCTTCCTTTAAGCCTTTTCTCAAGGATATCAAAAGAAGGGGGCATTATAAACATTGTTACAGCATCAGGATAGATTTCTTTTATCTGTTTTGCTCCTTTAGTATCAATCTCAAGCAAAACACTTAAACCTTGAGCTATTTGTTCCTCAAGATGCTGTTTAGATGTTCCATAATAATTCTCATGTACTTTTGCCCATTCAACCCAGAAATCTTGTTCTATTTTTTTTTGAAAATCAGTTTTTAATATAAAAAAATAATCTTCCCCATCTGTTTCATTGTTTCGAGGCGCTCTTGTTGTATGAGAAATTGAATAGAATATCTTAGGAAAATCCTTTAAAAGGGCTTGGCACAGGGTTGTTTTGCCTGCACCGGAAGGGGCTGAGACAACAAATATCCTTCCTTTTTTAACTTTTTGGTCCATAAATTTATATTATTCCAGTAAAGCTTTATCTTTATATAATTTTGCCATGCGATGGGATACTGTTTCTGCCTGGATTGCCGAAAGAATAACATGATTTGTCTCAGTTACAATGATGGCTCTTGTTTTTCTGCCATGGGTGGCATCAATAAGTCTTTTTTCTTCTCTTGCTTCATCTTTTAATCTCTTCATTGGAGAGGAATTTGGTGAAAGAATAGAAACCACTTTATCTGCTATGACTGTGTTCCCAAATCCAATATTTAATAAAGCCTGCTCAACAAAACCGTCTAATTTAATTATTCTTGTTTTATTCAACATTCTGCACCTGCTCCCTGATTTTTTCAAGTTCTGATTTTAAATCAACAACCATTTGAGATATTTCAACATTACCTGATTTTGAACCCATTGTATTATACTCACGATTAAACTCCTGAACAAGGAAATTAAGTTTTCTTCCGGCAGGTTCTGTTGAAGACATAATTTGTTTTGCCTGATCTATATGACTGCGAGCTCTTACAATCTCTTCTGAGATGTCACTCTTATCTGCAATAATTGCGACTTCCTGGGCGACCCTGACAGGGTCCATAATATCTTTTTCTGAAATAAGATGAGATATTCTCTCCTCAAGATTTTTTTTATAAATTAAAGGAAGCCCTTCAGCTTTCTTGGCTATCAAATCCAGAGTGGTTTCCATATAAGAAAATCTTTGCTCAAGATCTTTTAAAAGATTCTCGCCTTCTTTTACCCGCATTTTATCCAAATCATCTAAAGCTTTATTCACTACATTTGCCAGACCTTTGAAAAGAGCTTGTGCATCATGTACTCTCTCTTTAGGTTTTATCATTTTTTTACCGGCAAGCAGTTGCTCCAGAGTAATTTCTGATTTAATATCAAATTTTTGTCTAAGTTCTTCTAATACCGTAACATATGCTGAAGCTCTTACAAAATCAGCACTGAATGCAACAGAATCTTCAGTTGCCTCGTCCATAGAGCAACGTATTTCAACCCTGCCTCTGGCAACTTTCTTTGCTACAAGTTTTTTCACTTTATCTTCAAACATTTTCAAATGATCAGGAAGATAAAGTGCTATATCCAAATGTCTGCTGTTATATGAACGAAAAGTTCCTTTAATACTGATTTCATCTGTAGTATGCATAGCTTCTGCATAGCCTGTCATGCTTTTTATCATTAAATAGACCTCTATACAAATTACTCTGCTAAATCAAGCAGATATTTTCCTCTTACTTTTAATAAAAAATCTCTCATATCCCTTGCTGCATAATCAGGGTATGTCCATTCAAGGGTATGAAAATCCCCATTTTTAAAGATCAATGTCAAATCAGCATAAATATTTTCACCGATATATATCCTATGGGAATAATCCTTGCCCGTTGCAAGAATAAATCTTGATGGAAGCATATACCCGGGGTCTATATTTATTTTTCTTTTTCCATCATGTTCATATAATTTTTCAATTAAATTAGTAATGTTTTTTATCTTAGCAAGGTTTTCCTGATCTATCAAATTTTTAAAAACTATAATTCTCCTGAAAAGATTATTCCCCATCTCTTTTTTATAGTAGTCAGTGTAATCAAAGTTAAACCAGGGGCTTATAATATCTACCTTGCCTAATTTTTCTTCAATCATGGAGAATATTTCATGAAAGATCTCTTTTTCTTGCATAAAAAAGCCCACTAAAAGCTTTGCAGGCAATGGTTTCTTAGGAGTACTCATATTATCAGCTTAATGGTTTTGCTTCATCAATCAGCATAACAGGAATATCTTCACGGATTTCATATATAAGTTTACATTTTTCACAGACAAGACCATCTTCATTTTTATTAAGGGCTACATCGCCTTTACATTTCGGGCATGCTAATATTTCAAGCAGTTCCTTAGACAAAGTCATTTTTTTCTCCTTTTGAATTCTGCATAGTCTGCAGTTTAAAATATTCTCCTCTTTGCTCCATCAAGGAATCATGAGTGCCCTGTTCAGCGATCTCACCGTTTTTCAATAGAATTACCCTGTCAGCATACTCAATTGTTGAAAGACGATGTGCAATAACAAAAGTTGTTCTATCCTTCATAAGATTGCCCAAAGCTTTT
>JAGLLQ010000574.1 GCA_023140455.1 Desulfobacteraceae bacterium
CAATTCGCCGGCATTGAAGTCTTAAAAGAGAACGTTGAAAAAGTACCTGATATAATGTTATAACTCACTTGACTTATTATCAAATTTTGTTTAAAAACATCATTAACAAATACACCCAAATATAAAAACTAAAGAGGTTTTATGAACAAACTTGAATTAATTTCTGCACTGAAAGAAAAAACCAAACTTTCAAAAACAGAAGCAAATGAGGTTGTTAATATTTTTTTTGATTCTTTAAGAGATTCTTTTATTAAAGGTGAAAGAGTCGAAATAAGAGGATTGTGCAGTTTCTTTATTAAAGAGTATAAAGGATATACAGGAAGGAATCCTAAAACAGGAGAGCAGGTTAAAATTGCTAAAAAAAAGCTGCCTTTTTTCAAATGTGGAAAGGAATTAAGGGATCGGGTGGATTATTAAAATATGGTTGTTGAAAAAAAAATATCACTTTCTGATGATTCTTCCAACAAACCGAATATTTTATCTGAACTTGAAAATATTATTAAAAGTAACAAAGTGCCCAATGCTTTGCTATTCACGGGTGCCGACAATTCTTTTCTTAAAAAATCAGCAGACAACTTTGCAAAGTCTGTCAACTGCCTGAATCCTTTAGAAAAATCTTTTTTTGAAATTCCTTGTCATACATGCAGATCATGTAAAAAAATAATGGCTGAGATGCATCCTGATATAGTCCGTATCTCACAGGATAACCAAATTATAAAAATATCTGCAATAAGGAATCTTTTTCAATTAATCATTTCAAAACCAAATGAAGCAAAAATGCGGGCAGTCATCATTGAGAATGCAGAAACAATGAATGAGCAGGCACAAAATGCCTTTTTAAAAATGCTTGAAGAGCCTCCTGCAAACACTTTTTTTATATTAATTGCAGACAATATAAATTCTATGCTTGCAACTATTGTTTCAAGGTGTCGGAATATATGGTTCAGACAAATTGAAACTAATAATATTGAATCTGATGCAAGCAGTGAAAAAAATGATAAAGACCTGACAGACAGAAAAAGATGGCTTCTAAATGAAATAACACACATGATAGTAAACAATCAAAAAGATCGATTTATAAAGCTTAAGCCATTACTCCTTGCAGAAAAACTTAGCAACGAACCAGATTTCTTAAAAGATTCCATGTCAATTATCCGGACTTTTTTACGGGACATTACCATAATAAGATACAGCCCAGACAAAATAACTAATATTGAGTATTTGAAAATATTAACAAGTATCTCAAAAAAAACATCCCTCCAGAAGAGTATATATTTTTTTAAAAAACTTTATGAAGCTGAAAAAAAAAACCGATCAAACCCTTCATCCATAAGACTTAATCTGGAATGTTTATTTTTAAAAATATCATGTGGAGAAAATTAAATTCATGAAAAAAGTTGCAGGGATTAAATTTAAGAATGGCGGGAAAGTTTACGATTTTGAAAGCTTTGCTCTGGTATTAAATATTGGAGATAAAGTTATAGTTGAGACAGAACAGGGCCAGGGATTTGGAATAGTTGAAATCCCACCGAAAGAACTCAATGAAAATAAAAATAAAAAAAATTTAAAACAAATTCTCAGAGTTGCCACGATTAAAGATTTAGAGAAAAGAGAAGATAATATCCAACTTGAAAAAAGAGCTTTTAATTATTGTGAGAAATGCGTAGATGATCTTAAGCTTGTAATGAATCTTTTCAGTGTTGAAAGTACCTTTGACAGAAATAAACTTATCTTTTTCTATACTGCTGACGGTAGAGTGGATTTTAGAGAACTTGTTAAACTATTAGTTAAAGAATACAATATTCGTATTGAAATGCGCCAGGTAGGTATTCGAAACCTTGCAAAACATTGCGGCGGAGTAGGAAAATGCGGTAGAGAACTCTGTTGTTCTTCTTTTATTAATAATTTTGCACCAGTCTCAATTAAAATGGCAAAAACACAAGGATTATCTTTAAACCCTGCAAAAATTTCAGGTGTTTGCGGGCGATTAATGTGCTGTCTTACTTTTGAAGATGCAGTGTATAACCAGACCAGAAGTATGCTTCCTAAAATTGGAGCAAAAGTGGAAATCAGTGAAGGCCGCGGTAAAGTTGTCAGACAGAATGTGCTTAAAGAAAAACTGACAATACGCCTGGAAGATAACACTGAAATTGAAAAACATAACTCAGATATTTTATAAAAAGATAAAAATGACAAAAAATAAAAAATATTTTACGACCCCGATTTATTATGTAAATGCTAAGCCCCACCTTGGGCATGCTTATACCTCTATTGTAACTGATATTGCCACAAGATTTCACAAAATGTGCAACCATGAGACATACTTTCTTACAGGTACTGATGAACATGGGGATAAAATTGTTGAAGCTGCAGAAAAACAAAACACAACACCAAAAGAGTATGTTGATGAAATAAGTGCTCTTTTTCAGAATCTGTTACCCAAACTTAACATCAGCAATAATGATTTTATCCGGACAACAAATCCTGAACACATCAAAGTTGTTGAACAAATACTTTTAAAAATTTATGAAGCCGGGGATATATATTTCAGCAGCTATGAAGGGCTCTACTGCGTTGGGTGTGAAAGGTTTTATCAAGAAAGGGAACTTGTTGACGGCAAATGCCCGGATCATAAAAC
>JAGLLQ010000575.1 GCA_023140455.1 Desulfobacteraceae bacterium
ATATTTTGTCAATCAATGTGGTAATAATATTTACAATAAAAAATGGATAAAAAAATTATATGAAAGCAAATGTCTTAACCGGTATTGAAAATTTAATTGCCAGCCCTCCTGATTATCTCTCTGATATGAGACTTGGGCTTCTTTGTAATCCTGCGTCCGTTGATAAAAATTTTATTCACACTTCAAAAGTAATCAACAAGCTGTTTCCGAACAAATTAAAAGCTCTGTTTTCTCCCCAGCATGGGTTTTATGCTGACAAACAAGATAATATGATAGAGTCGGATCATTCAAAAGAAACAAACTTTGAAATTCCAATATTCAGTCTTTACAGCAAAACCAGAATCCCTACTAAAGAGATGTTTGATTTAATTGACTGTTTAATTATTGATCTTCAGGATACTGGATGCCGGGTTTATACTTTTATTTATACAATCTCCTTTTGCCTTGAGAAAGCAGCTCAATATAATAAAAAAATCATCATTCTCGACAAACCCAATCCTATTGGAGGGACTCAAGTTGAAGGCAACCTTTTAGAAAAAGAATACAAATCTTTTGTAGGAAGATTTCCAATACCAATGCGTCATGGCATGACAATCGGAGAAATTTCAAGTTTTTTCAACAAAACCTTTGATATTAATTGCGATCTTAAAATTATTAAACTCAAAGGCTGGGAAAGAAGGATGTATTACTCAGATACTAACCTCAACTGGATACTGCCATCCCCTAACCTTCCAACGCCTGCATCATGTATGGTATATCCTGGACAGGTAATTTTTGAAGGTACAAATATCTCTGAAGGCAGGGGTACAACGCTTCCATTTGAACTTTTTGGTACCCCCTATATTAACAGCTATAAAATTGCAGGAATTATTTTAAATAAAATCCCGGGTGCCCATTTACGACCAGTTAAATTTGAACCTGTTTCAGGGAAATGGCAAAATAAAACATGCAATGGCTTTCAAATTCATGTTACTGATAAAGAAATATTTAAACCCTATAAAACTTCTCTTATTTTGTTACAGGAAATAATGAAACTCTATAAAGATGATTTTAAGTTTAAGCCTCCGCCCTATGAGTATGAATATGATAAACTTCCCATGGATTTAATTTTAGGCAGCAAAGAATTAAGAAAAAAGATTGAAAACCATGAAGACATTGATAAAATTGAACAATCCTGGCAAAAAGACTTAGATACTTTTATTAAAACCTCAAAAGAATTTTACCTTTATGAATGATTATAAAACACATGAAAACCAATTGTGGCAAAGAATGAGCTTTAAGGGCAACAAAGTCTGGGTAGCATTAAATGATGACAAATCATTTCTTGAAAAAGAGAATAAATTACTTATCAAGTATGGACTTAAGCAAGATTATGAATACCTGATTAAAAAAGAAAATATTAAGCCTGTAACCCAGGCAATACCAAAAGAAAAACGAATTAAAAAGGAAAAGAATGTAAAAAAACAAAAAAAAATTACACCCGATAAAAACATTATCAATATTTATACAGATGGTGCTTCGTCAGGCAATCCTGGACCGTCTGGTATTGGTGTGTATATGATATATAATGAAAAAACCAGGGAAATTTCTGAATTTATTGGCAATGCTACAAACAATATTGCAGAACTTAAAGCTATTAAACGAGCACTTGAAGAGCTTAAAAAATTTGATATTCCGGTAAATATTTATACAGATTCAAATTACTCCCTTGGTGTTTTAACAAAAAACTGGAAAGCACAGGCAAATAAAGAACTTATAATGGAAACTAAAAAACTTTTGAGCAAATTCACTGATATAAAAATAATTAAAGTCAAAGGACATGCAGGAATTTTAGAGAATGAAATCGCTGACAGACTTGCAACTTCAGCAATCAAATAATTGTATCACATAAAAATATCAGGTAAAAATAAAAAAGGGATGCAAATTAAACCCATTAACTTGCATCCCTTTTATTTACAGGTTGTCAATTATTGTACGCTGTAGATTGTACAGTTTCTTACTGGTCTTTATTTAACTTTTCAATTTCTTTTTCTAAATCAGCAATTCTTTCTTTATCATCAGCAGGA
>JAGLLQ010000576.1 GCA_023140455.1 Desulfobacteraceae bacterium
AGCATTGCCTGGGTCAAATTATGAGACAAATCCGGAGTAAAGAGAATAGTAGCAGCGGCAAGGCGTGGCGGCAGAGCAAGAATTATCTTTTTGGCACTGATGCAAGCCTGGGGTTCTTTCTCCAGTTCCCCAACTCTGACAAGCGCACCTGCTATTTTTTTTTCAATCTCACATACCGGATGATTGAATCTGATGGCATTCTCCGGGATACCCTCACAGAGGTTGTTAACAAATGCCATCATACCACCTGAAACTCGCCAACAGGGTGGATTCGTATCATAACTACTGACAGTCTGGACAGCTCCATTTGGATTTTGAAAACAACCCATCCCCTCTTCAAACTGTTGATAACCCTTGAGGTTCAGGATTTGCATAAGCTGAACTATTTTCGGATTAATCGAAGGCCAGTACCAGGAAGGACCAAGGTCAAAAAAAAACCCTTGATGTGCAGTGCTTAAAATCCTGCCACCGAGACGTGGACGGGCTTCAAGCAGAACAAAAGGTTTATTTTGTTGGGACAATAGCCAGGCAGCATAGATACCACTGAGACCGCCTCCAATAATCAGGGTATCAACTTCTTCCGGTTGCATGATACCGTTCCATTACAGCATTTATATTCATTATTAAATTCATCGGGAAACTATAGCACCTATATTCAACAGGTGGCAACCTTGAGCTGAATATTTCTACTCCTACGGAATTTGTTCAAAATCAGTATTCTTATATTTTCTAATAACCTCAATACATTTTTTGTTAAAATATGTTGCAAAATCATTCAAAGCATTTTCCATTATCTCATCAGCCTTGTCTCCAAATTCCTGCCTGATAACTTCACCCATGGTCTTATAGAGATGGCCTGTATGATATTCCCAGGGCATTATAACCTTTCTTCCCGGCCTGATCTTCTTTTTATAAACAAGCCCCAGCATTTTAAAAAATGAAAGCCCGGCATCCATAAAAAGAAAATCGCAAGGTTTTTTGTCATTGGTCTGTGTTGAATTCACCTCCAGCACAAGAGACGGGTTAAAGCCTCTGACAAGGGCTGCGTCAATTTCTTTACAAAAATACTGCCCAAAATCCAAAAGGTTATTTTTTTCCCAGGTTTCATACCACGGGCACTTATGAACTATTAACCTGGCATGGGGATTTCTCTCAGCCAGCTTGAAATCCATATCTTGTTTTGGAACTTCCCACTCCCCAAAGGCAAGATAGTTGTCCATGGTTAAATCATGCCCATATTTTTTAACACGCAAAGCCATCCTTTTCCCGCGCTGTTCACCGTATTTTCTGACGGCTTTTCTTATAAGTGTTCCACCTTTTTCTTCACCTGTCTCTTTTATCACAGATTTTGTGACACAAGCAAAAAACAGTGCGTGATGATGTGCTGTAAATTGAATGTTCTCACTCTGCTGTTCCATTTTTTATCCTCTTTTATACTGTGTTTTTAATCAACTTTAGATAATACTGAATTGCATGGATATACCCTTCTGTGGAAACCCGTTCATTAGTCCCATGAATTCTTGGTGTATCTTCAGGACTGAAAACAAAAGGTGCAAAACGGTAACAATTATCACTTATGTCTGCATAATGCCTTGAGTCTGTCATGGCAATAACAAGACCCGGAGTAACTGAGGTACCAGGAAATATCTGGTATATTGTTTTTTTAATATTTAAGTAACCATAGGAATCTGTACTTGATACATTCGGAGGTTCTGCAACAATATTACCCAATATTTCAATATCAACATTATCATCGTTAACTACTTTTTTTACATGCTCGACAACTTTTTGCACAGAGTCTCCGGGCATTATTCTGAAGTTGACAAGTAAATGTGCTTTTATGGGCAAAATATTTTCCTTTACACCGCCCTGAATAATTGTCGGTGCTGTGGTCGTCCTTATCATGGCGTTGGTAGTATTTATCTTCCCAAGAAATAAAAGAACCAAGGGTTTAAAAATCCATAGATTAGCAAATAATAATTTTTTCCCAAAAGACATGTCAGGTCCGACGTGTTGAAAAAAGGAGTATGCAGGACCTGCCAACTTTGCAGGCATCTGTTCTTTTTCAAGCCTTGTCACAGCTTTACAGAGCCTGCCGATGGTTGTTGCAGAAGGAGGAGCTGAAGAATGCCCTCCCTGCCCTGCAACCTCTAATTTCAGTGTTATGTAACCTTTTTCTGCGATACCGATAACCCCGACTGATTTCCCACAGGGAGACAATTCTTCATTAAGAACAGCCATGCCTTCATCTAAAGTGTAGGAAAACCTGACCCCCTGCTTTTTCAAATAAGCTGCAATCTGTTTAGCTCCCTGGCTGCCGCCTATTTCTTCATCATGCCCAAAAGCAAGGTATATGGTTCTTTCAGGGGAAAAGCCATTATTAAGGAGGATCTCAACTGATTCCATTACTGCCATAAGGGTGCCTTTCATATCAAGAGTCCCTCTGCCCCAGACAAATCCATTGTCAATTTCTCCACTAAAAGGCTCACATTCCCAGTCTTTTTCTGTTCCGGGCTCAACAGGTACTACATCCATGTGGGCCAGAAAAGCCATTGGTGCAAGTTCAGGGTTCTTGCCAGGCCATTTATATAAAAGAGAAAATTTGTTAATCACTTCTTTTCCCAAATTTTTATTGATTGCAGGGAATGATGTTGCAAGCATGGTGTGAAAATCCAAAAAAACTTTAGATTCTGTTTCAGACTCTTTAGAGACAGAAATGGTCTTCAGTTGAATGGATTCTGACAGTCTCTGAATTGCCCCGTTAGTGTCTACTTCCTCAAATTTACCTTGCTCAATTGTCAATTGTCTGTTGGAAAACAGCCATGTATTGACAAAAAGAATTAGAATAAAACATACTAAAAGAATAAAAAATAACATTTTTAATCAAACTCCATTTTATTTAAGATCAAACCGGATGACGGGGCAATATGCCTTAACGGCTTATCATAACTTCCTTTAAGGGATTCTTTAATTTCACTCAACCCTGTCTCACCTCTTCCGAGACTGAAAAGCTG
>JAGLLQ010000577.1 GCA_023140455.1 Desulfobacteraceae bacterium
CCATAACTATAATTCACTAAATTATTCACTCATAACCGGCTGCTCCACACATGGTGCCCATTTTGCCTTTTGGTCTAATCTGGGAGACCACATAGGTTCACAATGAGGGTATTGCCACTTAAAATTTTCTACTTTTTTAATTTGGAAGCTTTCTTCCAATGGATGGGAGAACACCTCTCGCAAATGCCTGTACTGCAACCAATTGAACTCTTCCCGAATTTCATTAACTTTGACAGTCGGGGCTACACCCTTTGGCAAATATTTAAGATTGTCTTTTAAATCTCTCAAGCGTTTTAATAACTTTGGCTCTTTGTACTGCCATTGAACTTTGCAATCTTTTAACTGCCTTTTAGATGTATCAGGTTCATGTTTCCAGGCAGACCATTTTTTATATGGAAGTGGATTAGCTTTATTAGGTGTTCCAAATATTTTTATTGCATTCCAGGACTGTACCCCATCTTTCCATGCACCCATCCAAGTCTCCTGGGTATCTATCCTCTGTAAAACAACTGCATGGCCCAGACTCGCATCTAAATTAAATGTCCCGAATTGGAATCTGCCTCCGGTTATATATATCAATGAATCTCCAATACAAGGGGATTTACCGCCCACACTTCTTAAAATAGTACGGTCAACAACTTTATCAGGAAAAAGCTTATCGCAGATCAAACGACAGATAGCTGCTGTGTAGTACAATGCTTCGCAGGAATGTCCATGAAATTTAATAATATCTTTCATACCAAACTTCATTGTATGTTTAAAATATTGACCAGCTGTACCTTCGCTGAAGATAGACTGGAATTCTGGCAAATATTCGCATTCTTCCATTAAAGGGGCATAAAAAGTTGCCTTGGAATCTGTGTAATCTGTACCTCGATATACATATTTTGGTGGAGAAGAAAAGGCTTTGTATTTTACCCTGTTCTTTTTTTCTATAGCTTCAAATTCCTTCTGTTTTTTTGCCCAATGCCTTGACATAGCCTCTTTATCATCACCAGCTTTTGCTGAACTTGAAAACAGGCTCCCCATGGAGATAGCTGTTGCTGCAATTGTTGCAGTGCCAGCTTTTTTTATAAAACTTCTTCTATCTTTTATATCTTGTTCACAGGTCATGCTATTTACTCCTTTAGATTAATGATCATATTGTTTTGCATATTCTGCATCATTGTACATGGCCTCTCCATAAAGGCTCTCTCCATATTCGCGAACAATTTTCTGTCCCTCTTTAGACGATAAAAAATCAATGAATTTTGATGCGATCTCCTGTGCCTTACCGCTGGTCATAGGCTGGCAAAGACCATGATAGGTGTTTATCAGCATAGGGTCTCCTCTGAAAAGAATCTTAAGATTACTAAGCTCTTTTTTCCCGGCAACCCAGGTGGATGAATCTGTCATAAAATACCCATTTACCTGATCTGCCTGTATCAATGTTGCCATCATAAATGCCTTGGTTATTATGTACCAGTTTGAGCCTGGAATAATTCCAGCTTTGTTCCATATGGCAAGTTCTTTTTTATTTGTACCTGAATTGTCACCTCTGGATAAAAAATTTGATTTGCTTTTTGCAATTTTAGCATAGGCTTCTGAAGCACTCTTTGCATTTGCAATTCCAGCAGGGTCATTTTTAGGCCCTACAATATAAAATTCATTTGAACCGATCAAAGTCCGTTTTATTGCCCAACCATCAACAACAGCTTTCTTTTCAGCTGCTGGGGCATGAACCATGACAATATCAGCTTGCTTTGCTTTTAATAATTTTAAAGATTTTCCTGATCCTGCTTTTATCCAGCACATAGATGTACCGTGCATTTCATTAAAATCTTTGGCAAGTGCTTTTAGCAGTCCAAGTTCGCCCGGACTTCCAGTTGCAAGTCTAAATGTCAAATTCCCATTCCCATATGTAGCCTTGCAGGGATCTGCCCAAGCAAATCCAGCCATTACAACAATCATCATCAAGCAAATAAATCCAAATTTTATTTTTTTTAAACAATTCATTCTTAAAATTACCTTTCCCAATCTTCATAACGTTAATCAAAAATAATTTCCCAACTAAACAAAGCAGAAAATATCTGCGAGTTATTGTTACTATAGTATTGGTTTGTATTTGTCAATGCAATGCTTTGATTTTTATTTTTTCTGATAAAAATTACAAATATTAACCAATTATTACAATAAAGGATTATGGATAAGCCATGTTAAATATTGAAATATTATTTTTAGAGTGGGACGAAATAGATTAAAAATTTAATTTTGCTACAAAATTTTTTATTTTTAAAAATTCTTTTTCAAGGCTTTCAAATACTCTGGAGCTCCTCTCAATATCCATGGCTCCAGATTCTTGTGATGTACCAATATTTTCAAGCTCATGTGCAATTTCAGAAAGAGCATAAGCGGTGAGGTTTGCTGCTCCACCCTTTATAGAGTGAGCTTCTTTTTCTATAGTTAAAGCA
The DNA here is from genome assembly GCA_023140455.1 of Desulfobacteraceae bacterium. The sequence goes on from JAGLLQ010000577.1 coordinate 2,451, forward strand.
TCTTTTTTTATTATTGCTTCTCTGATTTTAAGCAATTGCTTATCTACACTTTTAATAAACTCCTGTATTACTTCTAATAAGAATTCTTTATCATTTTCAAATTCACTTAAAGCAACATTGAAATCAATTGGTGCTCCATCTGGCATCGGTTTTTCAAGGTTAGTATCGTTCTCTTTCTCAACTATTTCTCTAATTTCTTTTAGCTCAGAGGTATTTTTACTTTTTGAAACCCACTTTGCAACTATTGCAAGAAATTTTTCTCTTCTGATAGGCTTACTTATATAATCATCCATTTGAGCTTTAAGGCATTTTTCTTTATAACCTACAATTGCATGAGCAGTCATCGCAATAATTGGAACCCTGTTTTTAACAGCATTATTATCACTGGTGCTTGATTTTAAATAGGATATTTTTGATTCATATTGGCGTATAAGCTGTGTTGCTTTATAACCATCCATGACAGGCATTTGAATATCCATCATTACCAGGTCAAAGTGCTGCTTCTTAAACAAATCAAATGCAACCTTACCATTCTCAGCCAAAATAGCTTGATATCCGGCACTTTTCAGATGTTTCAAAGTAATCTGCTGATTAGTCGGATAATCTTCAACAACCAGGACACGCTGGCTGTCAATTAATTCCTCAGCGATTGTATGTCTGGTAATAAGCTTATTACTTTCCTTCTCAAAATTAAAATTATATAATGCTGTGGCAATTGCTTTTTTCAATTCAGATTGTTTAACGGGCTTAAGCAAATAAGCATCAATGCCGATGTCTTTACAAGTCTGGCCATCGCCAACCGTACCGGGCGATGCCAATATAATTATGGGCATTTTACCAAAATTTTTATTCTGTCTTATCTTGATTGCAAATTCAAACCCATCAATATTCGAATGCTTAAGGTTAATTATAACTGCGTCAATTGGCTTTTTATCAACAAAGCTTTGTTTTATTATTTTAGATCCTTTTTTGTTATTTTCTGCAATTACAGGCTTAACACCAAAAGCCTTAAGATATTCTATCAATACAAATTGATTCGTCTTGTTGTCATCAACAACTAAAATTTTTAACCCATTCAGATTGATATTGGCGTCGTCTTTTTTTAACTTTTTCCCCTTTTGCTGTTTAAATTTTACAGTAAACCAAAATGTCGAGCCTTTGCCGATTTTGCTTTCAAGGCCTATTTCTCCACCCATTAATTCAACAAGCTGTTTCGAAATAGTGGTGCCAAGACCGGTTCCACCATATTTCCTTGTTGTTGAGCCGTCAGCCTGACTAAAGCTGTCAAAAATAGTTTTCTGTTTGCTCTTTTCAATACCGATACCAGTATCTTTAACAATAAACCTTATCTCAACTCCGGTTTTATCGGCCTTGATCTTTTCAGCTTTTATAAAAATTTCACCTTTTTGTGTAAATTTCATAGCATTCCCGGCAAGATTCAATATAATCTGGCGAAGGCGGCCCGGGTCACCAATTAATTTTAAAGGAATATCAGGAGCAAGGAATGAAATAAACTCAATCCCCTTATTCTTAATTCCTATACTAAACAAAGAACATGCCTTTTCAAAAGTATTCTTCAAATCAAAGGGAATATTTTCCAGGACCAATTTTTCAGCTTCAATCTTGGAAAAATCAAGTACCTGATTAATAATATCCAGCAATGAACCAGCCTCAGAATCAATGGTCTGAATAATTTTCTTCAGGTCATCATCAAGATCATTTCCCATGGCTATTTCTGCCATACCCATTATACCATTAATTGGTGTCCTGATTTCGTGACTCATATTGGCCAAGAATTGACTTTTCGCCTGAGTGGCGGCCTCGGCTTCTCTTTTGGCCTGTTTCAATTCCTCATTTGCCCGCGTGCGTTCAGTGACGTCATTTAGAATAACAAGAGAAGTTGCCGCATATTCGTCGATCGGTAGGAATTGCAGCGTAACTTGATGCCCATTCAAGCGGA
>JAGLLQ010000578.1 GCA_023140455.1 Desulfobacteraceae bacterium
CGGTTTCCTGGAATGATATCTCCAATGTCGGTGTTATGGTTGAAACCACAATAGAGAGCATTAAAGCAGATCCTTCCCAGGGGTCACACTTTTTTCAGAATATTACTTCTCTCGGCATAAGCTATATAACAGTGTTAGATAAAGGAAAGGATTTTATTGATTATGAGTGGTTAAAAGGACAAGTTTCTGAAAATGACACTAAGTTCTTAAGACACATAAGCTTTAAAAAACCGCTGCAAATACTGGTGAATGGAAAAACTTCCCAGGCAGTAATAAAAAGGTTGTAAAGGTTGTAAATGATTAAGAAAAGATCTCACTTTATTATATTTTTTATCCTGGCTTTGTTTTTTCTTTTTTCATGTAATACTTCTGAGGATTCTTTTTCCCCTTCCGGCAACAAAACAGGGATCAGTGAAAATGAAATCCTTATAGGATCTTCTCTTGCTCTTGGAGGACATGCAGGCTATCTGGGCACACAAATGCTTCATGGAGCACTTTCATATATTAAGCATATTAATGAAAAAGGTGGTATCCATAAAAGAAAAATAAAAATACTTGCATTGGATGATGGATATGAGCCAGCCAGATGTCTATATAATACACAGCAGTTAATACTTGAGAGAAAAGTTTTTTCTCTGTTCTGTTATGTTGGAACACCCACAACAGTAAAAATTATACCTCTTGTCAACGAAGCAAAGATTCCTCTGGTTGGAATGTTTACGGGCGCAAGCAGGCTAAGATACCCTGTAAATAAATATTTGATTAACATTCGGGCATCATATTATCAGGAAACCAAAGCAGTTGTTGATCTGATTGTAAAGGAAATGAACCTTAACAGAGTCGCTGTATTTTATCAGTATGATGAATATGGATTTGATGGTTTAAGGGGTGCTGAGATAGCTTTAAAACAATATGATTTAAAGCCTGTAGCAAAAGGATCATATGTAAGGGGAACCCTTGATATTGAAACAGGCCTTCAGGCAATTATTGAATCTGATGCCCAGGCTGTGATCATGATAGGAACATATGATTCTTGTGCAAAATTTATCAAGGTCGCAAAACAACGAAAATTTTCCCCTGTTTTTCATAATGTATCCTTTGTGGGTTCTAAAGAACTGGCAAGGAGACTTGGCAATGCCGGTGAGGGCGTTATTGTTACCCAGGTTGTCCCGCCTCCTAAAATAAGTGATTCTGCAACTTCTTTACCAGGATCTTTACCTGGAGTGGACGAATATATCACATTGCTTTCAAAATACTACCCTGACAGCAAACCAAGCTTTGTAGGGCTTGAAGGTTATATTAATGCAAGGGTGCTTGTTGAGGGTTTAAAAAGGGCTGGGTACAATATTACGAGGGAAAAATTTATTGAAGCAATCGAGTCTATCAATGATTACAGTCTCGGGATTTTAAACCGGCTCTCTTTTGGCAAAAATGATTATCAGGGCTTAGACAGAGTGTATTTTACTAAAATTCAAGACGGAGAGCTTATTTTAATTAAATGAATTTTTTAAATAAATTAAGTCTTAAAAATAAAATCTTTCTCTCATCCCTTGGATTTATTCTCCTGGTAAGCTTGGTAATCGGACTTTTTACAAGATGGCTTCTTATTTCCAGCCTTACAACAGAGCTTAAAAAAAGAGGTACAGGAATAGCCCAGAGTATTGCAGACAATGCAAGGGTTTATATGTTAACAAAAAACAAAGCTGAGCTTACAGCTCTTGCTTACGATGCAAGGCTTGGGAATAGAAAAGACATTGTCCGCTATCTTATCATAAGTGATAAAAACGGAAATATCCTTGCCCATACTTTCACAACTTGTTTCCCTGAGGCTCTAAAAAAGATTGCTAAAACCATTGATTATAAAGAAAAGAGTATTAATTCGTTAAATATTACTCAATATTCTGTTTTTCATGTTGCCGTACCTGTAAAAGAAGGGCTTTATAATATTGGTTCGGTTCAGGTTGGAGTTGATAAGGAGCATATAGAAAGATTGATATCCAAGCTGCGACTTGTTTTTTTAAGTTTTCTTTCTGCAGTAACCATTGTCTTTTTTTTCATAAGCCATCAGCTTGCAAGGCATATTACCAAACCTATTACTTCTTTAATAAAATATACTGATCAGCTCACAAAGGGAAATTTTAACATTGTTTCTGAAAATGATCTGAATATGATCTCATCAGGCATTGGAACTGAAGAAGATGAGATCGGTAAACTTACAAATTCATTTATGAAGATGACTTCAAAAATTAAAATCTCCACCTTCAAACTTATGGAATCAGAAAAAAAGTATAAATCACTTTTTACAGCAGGACCTAATTCAATTTTTGTAATAAACAGAAAAACTTTTAAGATCCTTGATGCAAACGAGAAGGCATTGGAATTATTTGGATATACAAGAAAAGAGCTTCAGGGCATGAGTTTTTTTCGTTTGGGAAGCCTTGAACAAGGCAAGTTTACAAGGGATTATCCTGAAGGCACATCAGTTGTAATCAGCTCCAAGGTAAAGTTTTATGACAAAGAGGGCAGATCTGTTTTTGTAAATATTCATGCAAGCCTTGCTGAATACAGAGAAGAAGATATATTGATTGTGGCAACAACTGATATAACAGAGCTTGTTGAAAAGGATTCACAACTCATACAGGCAAGCAAAATGACTAATCTTGAAAAAATGTCAGCCGGGATTGCCCATGAAATTAATCAGCCCCTGAATGCAATTAAGATGGGGAGCGAATATCTTATAATGATGAAGGAAAGAAAAGAAAAAGTAGAGCAAGAGAAGATTTTGATCTGGTTTTATTTGAAATAAGTTCCCAGGTGATCAAGGGCTGCGGAAATAGTAAACCGGCTGAAAAGCTTTTCCAGAAAAGCTGATTTTGCAAGGGAGGTTATTAATATAAACAATTGCATAAGATCTGTGAATAAGATTATTGGCAGGCAGATTACGCTTCAAAACATTGATCTTGACCTCAGGCTTGATAGAGCCCATCCCCCCTGTGCTGGCGCATAACAATAGAATCGAACAGGTTCTGTTCAACCTTGTAATCAATGCAAAAGATGCTGTAAATCAAAGGATTGAAAGCGGTGATGAGATATTTCAAAGGGAGAGATAACAATATCTTCATTTCATGATAAGGAAAATGTTGCAATAGTTGTTGCTGACAATGGTACAGGTATTAAAGCGCATGGAGACAGAAAAAATATTTGAATCATTTTATACAACAAAAGAGATGGGAGAAGGCATGGGTTTGGGATTGCCCATAATTCAAGGTATTGTGAGAGGATTACAACGGTACCATCAGTGTTAAAAGCATTGAAGGAAAAGGAGCATCTTTTAAAATTCTCTTTCCTGTATATTTAAAAAAATATATTTAAAAAGGATGGGCTGCAAATGATTAAAATACTTGTGATTGATGATGAAAAACCAACGCTTTCCATGTTTCGCCTTTTTCTCAAAGCTTATGGGTATGATGTCTATATAGCTGAAGATGGCGAAAAAGGGCTTAAGATATTTAATGAAATACGCCCTGAGATTGTCTTTACAGATCTTAAAATGCCCGGAATAGACGGGCTTGAAGTTCTTGAAAAGATCAGAAATTCAAATATTAAATCTGAAGTGATTATAATTACAGGCCATGGAGATATGGAAAAAGCTGTTAAAGCCCTTGATCTTTCTGCTTCTGATTTTATTAACAAACCTGTTGAAAGGCAGGCTTTAAATTCAGCATTAACAAGGGCAAAAAAAAGGATTAATCAGGCAAAACAAGAAAAATTCAGCCTGACAGAAAAACATACGCGTGACAGAATTGACATAATAATAAAAGGTGAGTTGTCTTCTCATGCCAATGATTCTTTATCAATACTGTTGGATTCCGAACAGTTTAACAAAGTGGCCAAGGCAGTAATAATGTTTGATGACAGTTTCTCCATAAATAAGGGCGGTATATCAACATTGATTAATTTTGCAAAGGGTATACAAGACAAAGACATATCAGTTTCTATGGAAGGGCTCTCCTATAATTATATTCGGTTTTTTGAGATGGCAGGAATTAACAAAATTGCTGATCTTGTTGAGGAAAAAACAGATGAGTAACAAGAAGAAATGATAGCAACAGAAAAATATGCAATTCCCCATGTCTCAGATGTTGTTGAAAGAGACAGGCTTTTCTCATTCCTTGACCTGAACAGACAAAAAAGGGTTGCTTTGATTTTAGGGCAGGCTGCCCAGGGTAAATCAACACTTATAGCATCATATCTTTCCATATTTCAGAATAAGTTAAAAAAGCAGAGTCAGGCCCAGACTCTCTGGCTTCATTTAAACAAAAGCAAATCAGATCATACAAAACTTTTTTATATGCTGTTTAATGCATTTTCAACGGTCATTAAAAACAGTGAATATCTAAATAATTTGAAAATTCCCCAGAAAACATTGGGAATCGGTGGAGTTGGCGAAGATATTGCGAGGCATAGCGAGATATTAATTGCTCTTTTTAATAATATTGATCAAAAAATTAATATTGTGATGGATGACTTAGAATCTCTTGATGAAAATGCGTCAAGTTTTTTTCTGATACAAAATATTATTAAGGATATTCCGATCAATATTTCTCTCTTTCTTTTATCAAGACAGATGCCTCTTTTATCCATTGCAAAATTGAAAATGGAAAACAAGGTAGTTGTACTGAATAATGAAGATCTGAAGTTTACCCTTGAAGAAACCCGGATGTTTTTCACAAGGTTTGATAATCTTAAGAAAATTGATTCGTCTCAGATAAAAAAGATTCAGGCTGTGACAGAAGGGTGGGCAGGCGGACTTACTCTTGTTTCAGAGTCAA
>JAGLLQ010000579.1 GCA_023140455.1 Desulfobacteraceae bacterium
GATCTGAATAAAAGAATTCTATCAAATCAGGCTATTGGAACATGGCCAAAATCATGGATGGGCGTTCCTTTGAAGATCGATAAGGAAGTTGTCGGATATATGGCTACCCAGAGCTATTCCGACCCGGAGCTTTTCGATGAGAGTGACTTAGAAGTTTTTGGGTCTGTTTCAGATCAGGTTGCAACAGCTATTGAACGTAAACTGGCCGAAGATGCTGAAAAGAAGAGCAAAGAGATTAACCGTGTAATGTTTTTAATCTCCAATGCAGTAAATACTACAGACAACCTGGATGAGTTGTATAAAACAATTCATGAGGCTCTGGGCAGCATTATTGATGTAACCAATTTTACAATTGGTATCTATGATCATAAAAAAGACATAATTGCTTATCCATACTATGAGGATGAAACCGGTGATGAGTATAGTGAGATTCACAATGTAAGTACATCAGGTATTGTTGCCTCTGAGGTTATTAATCTTGCAAAACCATTTTTGATTACCAGGAATGAAATTATTTCGCGGGCAGGAAAAATGGGTATTGACGTTATCGGTGAAGTTGCTGAACAATGGTTAGGGGTTCCGCTTAAAATTAAAAAAGAGGTTATTGGAGTTATTGTTGTCCAGAGTTATTCTGACCCTAAACTTTACAATCAGAAAGATGTCGGGATTCTTTTAGCGGTTTCGGATCAGGTAGCCATGGCAATTGATCGTAAAAGAGAAGAAGAGGCAAGAAAAAAAAGCGAAAAAATTAATAAAATTTTATTTGAAATTGCCAACGCTGTAAATACAACCCGAAATCTGGAGCAATTATGCAAGTCAATTCACAAATCACTCAAAAAAGTCAGTTATATTAAAAATTTTTCCCTTTCTCTATATGACAAGCAACTTGACCAGCTCAACTTTTTATACCGTTGTGATGAAACCTATCCTGCTGACTTTATTGAGAATGTCAGCCAAAGTGCTTCTCTTACATATGAGGTCATTAGAACAGGCAATCTTCTTTTGCTTGACGGGCAGGGGCAAAAAAGGCTTGTAAAAAAGCTTGGCGGCAATATGCTTGGTCTCCTTGCAAAATCATGGCTATGCATACCCTTGAAAGTGGGCAATGAGGTCATTGGTGCTATGCTTACCCAGGACTATACAACTGAAGACTGTTTTAATAAAAAGGATATTGAATTATTCACCCTGGTGTCGGGTCAGGTTGCGTTAGCCATTGATCGTAAACGGGCAGAAGATGCAGAAGCAAAGAGTAAGGAGATTAACCGTGTAATGTTTGCTGTATCCAATGCAGTGAGCACGACAGATAATTTGTATGAGTTATACGAATCAATTCATGCGACTATCGGCAGTGTTGTTGATGCCAGTAATTTTATGATAGGGATTTATGATCATAAGAAAGATAGTATTTCTTATCCATATTATGCAGATGAAAGAGATGATGATTATGGTGATATCCAAAATGTGAGTACATCGGGAATCCTTGCCTCAGAGATCATCAATCGTGCAAAACCATTTTTTATTACAAGAGACGAAATCATTGAGCGGGCAAAAAGAATGGGATCCAGAGGGCTTGGAGTGATCCCCAGGCAATGGTTTGGTGTTCCCTTAGTTATTAAAAAACAGGTCATTGGAGTTATAGTTGTCCAGAGCTACACTAATCCTGAACTCTACAGTCAGAAGGATGTTGGGATACTCATATCTGTTTCAGATCAGATTGCCATGGCAATTGAAAGAAAACAATCGGAAGAGAATGCAAAACAAAATGAAGAATTAACCAAAACTTTATTTAGTATTGCAAATGCAGTTAATACTACTGATCATTTAAATGATTTATATAAATCTATTTATAACTCTTTAAACACTCTTATTGAATTACCTAATTTTTTTATTGCTATTGTTGATGAAAAGAGTAAGGCAATGGATTTCCCGTTTTATATAGATGAATGTGATTCAGATGAAACATTGTCTTTATCTGTCCCTGATTTTGATCAAAAACCCTCAATTACAATTGATGTTATTAGAAGTAAAAAACCATTGTTTTTAAAAAAGGAGGCTCTTAAAAAGTACGCCGATAAGAATTATTTATATGGAGCTGTGCCTGTTTTATGGCTTGGTATACCATTGATAATCAGAGATAAAGTAACCGGAGTAATTGGCATACAACACTATTCTGACCCTGAGTATTTCACACAAAAAGATATGGATCTTTTTATTGCTGTTTCAGATCAGGTCGCACTTGCAATAGATAGAAAACAATCCCAGGAAATTATATTAGAACGTGAAAAGCAGATTTTGCAACTCTCAAAGCAGACCCAGGAATTTTCCCTTGTAGCTGCATCGATAATTTCCATGAAAGAAGAAAAAGAGATTTTTAAGCATATCAGCAAAGCGATTGTCAAACACTCTGACTATAACAGACTTATTATCTCATATTTTACAGATACTCCCCCCTACAGAGAAATTATCCAATATGAAGGCATATTAAAAAGAGAAATTGATGCGGTAAGGAACAAAGAAGCACCCCAGGAGTATTATGAAAATATTTTTAAAACCAGTACAAAAATAGGGAATCTGTCATATTATCTGCCCCATACAAAAAAGGCAGTGCTTGGTAAGGATCTTCCTATTTTTGTTAAAAAAGAGTCAAAAAATCCTTCAGATGGCTGGCACCATGAAGATACAATTTTTCTTCGAATGAATGATTCCGAAGGAAATTTTATTGGTGTGATATCGGTTGATGACTCTAAATCAGGGGAAAGGCCTACAAAAGAGTCAGTTCGCCCCTTGGAGATTTTTTCAAGTCTTATTTCTCAAATTATGATTTTTAGGAAAATTCAAAA
>JAGLLQ010000058.1 GCA_023140455.1 Desulfobacteraceae bacterium
GAGGGAAAAAAGCATTGGAAGATCATTTTGACAGATCCTTTGAGATTGAACACGCGCTGCAGGAAAAGGGAAAAGTCGACCTTTTAAAACAAATTCAGGAGCTGGTTCCAAAAACAGGCACCATTATTTACACCCGGCAGAATCAACCTTTGGGCCTTGGGCATGCCATATGGTGTGCAAGGGATATTGTAGGAAAGGAACCTTTTGCTGTACTGCTTGCTGATGACCTTATCAAATCTGATGTACCTGTGTTGTCACAGATGGTCTCACAATTTAATAAATTGCAGTCCTCTATTGCAGCAGTTATGGAAGTTGACAAAACAAAAACTGATCAATATGGAATCCTTGATGCTGTGCCCATCGATAAAGATAACGACATTGTTAAAGTTAATGCCATGGTTGAAAAACCCGCCTCTGACAAAGCGCCCTCCAACCTTGCTATTATTGGAAGATATATCCTCACACCTGAAATATTTGATTATCTCGGCAAAAACAAGAAAGGAGCCGGGGGTGAAATTCAACTTACAGATGCCATGCATTCCTTATTAAAAAAACAATCTATTTTTGGATATAAGTTTAAAGGCGAGCGCTTTGATTGTGGTGATAAAGCAGGCTTTCAAATGGCAAACCTTGCATATGCAATGGAACGGACTGATATTAAAGAAAAATTATTAGACTATATAAGAAAGCTATGTGCAGACAATGATTAAATTAATACTTAAATTCTTCTTTTATATATATTATAGGCGTACATTACTTTTTTAACATATCTCTGTGTTTCATTAAACGGCGGGATATCCTGATGCGCATCAACAGTGGTTGGACCTGCATTATATGCTGCAAGTGCCAAAGGGAGTTTGTGCTTATATTTTCTAATCAATTTCCCAAGATAATAAGTCCCGCCCATAATATTATCTACTGGATCAAAAGGATCTGAAATATAAAAACTTTGAAAATTAAACGGCATTATCTGCATCAATCCTGTTGCTCCCTTCTTAGATACTGCTCTTGGATTAAAATCAGATTCAACTTTTATTACAGCCTTAACAAGTGAAAAATCAACTCCAAATTTACTTGAAGCTTTTCTGATTATGGAATCGAATTTTGAAGTTGTATAAAACTTTTGTTCACGGCCCGGGCTTGCATCTACAAAAAAATTCATCTCAGAATCTGTTCTCGTCAGCACATTAGTAAAGTGGAGAACTCCATTGCTGTCAATATACTTATAAATATCTGCTGCAATGCTCACAGGAAAAAAAAGAATAAACAATAATATGAATAAAGATTTTTTCATTTAAACAACTTTTATTGTATTTGTTTTATTATTAACTATATCTTTATATTGCTTTAGTATAAACTTTTTAGGAAAATTTGGCTTTGATATATATTTGCCAAGGGTTTCGAAAAAATCATTTGAAAGTTTTTCAAACAATTTGTCCTTATCTTTTGCCATAACAAAATTGCGTTCTGCTACAAATTCATAAACTGCAACTTTGCCTACCTTATCTACAATATCTTCAAAAAAATCTTTGCGTTCATCATCTGAAAAAAGATTCTTTTCAACAGCAATATCTATTCTTGCTTTCACCATTACTAAATAAGCATCCTGGGAAATCTTTCTTGAAGCATCTGATATTACCAGAGTCTGATTATTTTCAAGCTCAACTTCTTTTACCACTTTCTCTTCCATAACTTTTTACTCAACTATCCCTATACTATTCATTCTAAAAAATCATAAACCCTGTCATTTAATAACTATCTAATATACCAATGATTTGAAATTTGATCAAGTCTTCACAAAACAGTCAATTGCATCACTCAAAACCTGATAAATAATCTACAATAAATGATTCATTATCTGTTTGCTTAATACTGATTAACTCATTAAACAGTAAAGCTTTCTCCTGTTTTGTAATTACAGGAAAGCCATAGTGTTCATTTCTATGTTTTATAACTTTTTTTGAATTAACTCTTTCTTTAACAAAATGAATATGGTTATCCAGCCTGCTTTGGATAATCTGATTTGAAAAATCAACTATATCATCTTGAATATTATAAAGAATCTCTTTAAGATTATTATCAATTTCATACCCAATTGAATTTCGTGCCCCAGCCATTGCAGCTGCCATTGTTTTCCCAGTTCCAGCAAATGGATCCAGAACAGTATCGTTCTTTACAGAATACATATTAATTAACCGGTAGGCCAAATCAAATGGGAATGCGCCACTCCTTTTACGAGATAAGGATTTTAACTGGCCCTGCCTTGTACCTTTAATATCAAACCAAATATCTGAAAAAAAAATATTCCTTTCCTCCCAGAAAAAAGAGCTTTCCTGCCTCTTTTTTTTATCTGTTTCTTTCTTAAATTCCCTTTTTGAACCCTTGCGAACTATTAATATATATTCATGTTCCAATGTAACATAAGCTCCCGCCGGTAGCATGCCGGATCCCATGAATTTATTTGGAGCATTGGTTTGTTTTCTCCATATTATGTCAGGCAAAGATGTAAATCCAATTTTTCTGAGATATTGCAGGATCCTTGCATGATTGGGGTATAAAGAAAAATTGTCATTAATTGTTCTTGTGGCATCACCAATATTAACACAGGCAAACCCTCCGTCTTTTAATACTCTAAAAGCCTCATCCCATACAGGATCTAAAACCTGATGCATAAGTTCAAAAGCCTTATTGCCATCTCTTTTTTTTAAAGCAGATAAAATTTTATCATTCTGGTTTGAAAAAATATCATCCCACATTTGAATCATGGGGTAAGGAGGTGAAGTAACTATGAGGTCAATGCTTTTTGAAGGAATGTCGGTCATATCCTGTGAGCTCTCAAAGCAAATTTTATGAGTTGTTTTCATTCCTGTACTTTCTCTTATTTCAAAAGTTTAAACATACTCAATAATATTAATATTTTTGTCAACCAATAAGCAAATAAATATCAAATTTAAATTACATTTTACTTGCTTTGCATGGCTTTGTTTGCTACCTTTTTTTAAAATAAAACACTTTTCTTAAGGAGAATGTATGAGTGAAAAAAAAGCTAATAATCCTGCAAATACTTGGGCAATGTTATGCCATTTACTAGGACTTTGCGCCTTTATCGGAATACCATTTGGAAATATTATCGGCCCTTTGGTTGTCTGGCTGATAAAAAGAAAAGAATTTGACTTTGTAGACGAACAAGGTAAAGAAGCATTAAATTTTCAAATATCAATTACTATTTATGCAATTATTGCAAGCCTGCTGATTTTAGTTTTAATAGGATGGCTACTTCTGCTTGCTATAGTAGTAGCAGATGTTGTTTTCATTATTATTGCCGCCATGAAAACCAATGATGGTGAATCATATAGATATCCATACATTTTCCGTCTGATAAAATAAAATTTAATAAAACTTAGATTTTAACAATATGTGTAACATGGGCTGAAGGTACTAATCTTTCAGCCCATTTTTTTTTCATAAAACCCACCATAAAAAATTATAAAAGGATGGGAGAAATTCTGACAGGCTTCTTCTGTTAAGTTTTATCAAGGCAAACAAACATATTAATAAATGGTCTATATGCTTGGAATAAAAATATTTTTTATAATATAATTGTATTAAATATAGGAAAAAATCAAATGGAAAATAACAACAAAACCAAATGGATCAATACTGTATTAGCTGAAATTGGTAAAATAGAGGGGCAACAGGGGATTGAAGCCTTGGAGAATTGCGGTAGAGAATGTTTAAAACACTCAGAAAGCATGGACAAGATTGCATCCGTCAGAAACGATTTAAAGGATAAAAATAATATTGATTTATTATTCAATACTTATAAAGAAAAAATATATGAGAACAATCCAAATTTATATAAGGAAGGCGAGGATATTTATTTGGAATATCATAGCTGTGGATGTGGAATGGTTACCAGTGGAGGAGTGATTGATCCATTCCTTTGCAATTGTACCATCGGATATACAAAACAGATATTCGAGACCTTGTTTGATAAGCCGGTTAAAGTACATTTAATGAAATCAATTTTAAAGGGAGACAGCATTTGTAAGCAAAGGATTACATTAAAAGCAGAATAATAAGTGCTTGTACTGCATACTCAGAAACTATACTGATTGAAAATATTCTTTTCTAAAATCTACTGTTTTGATTAAACAACTCTTTGATTTTCCACGTCGAATCTGATATGTTATATGCCTAATTTTTGAGGATAGAACAAATGCATTATGAAGGTGACATGATCAGACCTCCCAGTGAGGCTGGAAGTATTTTATTACAGGTAACTCTTGGTTGCTCCCATAACAAATGTACATTTTGCGGCACATTCAGGGGCAAAAGATTTAATATTAAAAAAGATGATGTTATTTTTGAAGATATTGAATTTGCTGCAAAACACATGCGACACCAGAACAAGCTCTTTATTTGTGATGGTGATGCACTGATAATACCACAAAAAAGACTTGTGAAAATATTGAAACAGATTCAAAAACGTCTGCCACAGGTTAATCAGGTTAGTCTATATGCCAATACCAAAAGCATAAAAATGAAAACTGAAGAAGAGCTTAAGGAACTTTATGACCTTGGTGTCACGCTTGCTTATATGGGACTTGAATCAGGCGATGATCTTACCCTTAAAAATATCAGAAAAGGGGCTGACTCAGATCGAATGATTGAAATGGGTCAAAAGCTTAGAAGATC
>JAGLLQ010000580.1 GCA_023140455.1 Desulfobacteraceae bacterium
CCACACCCTTTTGCATATTTTGCAAGAATATCAACCCCTACTTTTTCACCAACATGATAGAAAAAAACATCACATGATTGTTCTATAGCTTCAATTATATCAACCTCACCATGCCCGCTTTTTTTCCAGCATCGATATACTCGGTTCCCATACTTATAAAACCCGGGACAAATTGATTTTGTATTTATATCAATTAATTTTTCTTCCAACGCAGCAAAAGCACTAACAATTTTATAAATAGAGCCTGGGGGATACTCTCCCTGAAACGCCTTATTTATCATGGGTTTTTTGGAATCAGAAATTAATTCTTGCCATTTTGCTGTTGAGACACCGCCAATAAAATCGTTCTGGTCAAAAGAAGGTGCACTTGCCATTGCAAGCACTTCTCCATTTGCTGGGTCTATAGCTATTACAGCTCCTGCTTTTTCCTTAAGCAGTAATTCTGCTGTATGTTGCAATTCAAAATCCACGGTCAAATAGAGATTTTTCCCCGGACCAGGATCTACTTCACTTAAAATCCTTATTACCCTGCCATTGGCATCAACTTCTACCTGCCTTCCGCCTCTGCTGCCCCGGAGTAATCCTTCAAAACTTTTTTCAAGTCCATATCTGCCGATTGAATCACCTGATGTTACTCCCAAATACTTTCCACTCTCCAACTCTTTCTTGTTAATCTCACCTATATATCCCAGTAAATGAGCACAACTTTTCTTATAGATATAATTTCTACGTGGTTCGACAGCTATCAATATACCCGGCAAATCAAAATTATGCGCTTCAACTACTGCAAGCTGTTTTCGCGATATATTTTTCTTCAACACAAAAGGTTTGTAATAAGATTTTTTCTCAAACTGATCAATCTTGTCCCAAAGCTCCTGATATGGAACATCAATAAGTTCTGAAAGTTTATTGATTGTTTTCTCTAAAGGCCTTGCGTCTTCAAGCACTACCTTTAGATTAAAAGATGGACGATTATCAACAATCAGAATACCATTTCTATCATAAATAAGCCCTCTGGGAGCTTTTATGCTTTTCAACCTTATACAATTGTTTTTAGAATACCGTCGATATTCCTCGCCTTTAACAATTTGCAGATATATCAGTCTGAAAACAAGAAGAATAAAAACAGCTGCGATGCATATACTTACCCCCATCAACCTTTTTTTAATCCATTCTCTATCCGGAGATTTTGCAAATTGTGCCAAAGCAGCCTCTAATTAAAATAATCTGATTTTTGCTTCATTTTACCAGCAATACTTCCTACAATTATTTCATATTTTTTTTGAACGATTGTAATTATTTCAAGAGCTAAAGGGATAAAAAAGCATGCCAAGAGCATCTGCCTGGCCATGAGATAATAATTTAAAGACAAAACACCATTTTCCCCCTGATCAATAAAAACTGCAAGGGTTAAAAACATAGATTCTATTACAATTGCTACAGCTGCAATAATTACATAAAAAATAATATTCTTTGAAAAAACGAATTGTTTTAATACCTGCACTACAATATATATCCATAAATATGTTGTAAGATACAGACCAAAATAAACTCCAGAAACACTGTCGACAATAAATCCTATTAAAATAACAACAATAATTATTGAAGGATGTGTAAACACAAGGCTTAAGTAAAGAATATTAATAATTAAAAGATCAAAAGAGTAATAAGAAAGAAAAAAATCAGGAAAAACAGTGGTTTGTATTATAGTTAAAAAAAGAGTCAGTAATATGAAAAAAGAAATCTTCATTCTCAAATCTATTGTGAGTTGTTTTCTGTTTTAGCGATAAGGACCTCTTCTAATTTATCGAAATCAACACAGGTCTTTATAAGAATTTTCTGAAAAAGCTGAGAAGGTTCTTTTTTTACATCAATAACCTCCCCTACTTTCAAACCTTTTGGGAAAATCTGATCAAATCCTGATGAAATAATTACTTCACCTTTTTGAATTTTTTCCTTTCTCAAGGCATATCTGAAAAAACACTTCTTGCCGCTGTCTCCTTTTACAATGCCTCTGACTCTTGAATTCTGTACAAGGGCATCAACAGCACTGTTTCTGTCAGTGATCAAAAGGATTCTTGAATAATTTGAAGCAACTTTAATCACATGCCCAACGACCCCTTCTGATACTACAACAGGAAGGCCTTTTGACAATCCATCTTTGTGTCCCTTATCAACCATAATAGTTTTAAACCATGGGGAGGGGTCTCTTGCAATAACCTGGGCTGCAACAAAAGTATATTCTACAGTTCGGGTGAAATTTACCAGTTTCTTTAACCGGTTATTCTCAAACTCAAGCTCCCTTATTCTGCTTTTTATTCTATCAATATCTGAAAGTTTTTTCTTAAGTGCGATGTTCTCTTTTGCGGCCGAGACCGTACAAAAATAATCTGTCCAGACATTCTCGATTGCCTTTACACTCTTTGACATCACCATTTGAAACGGTGCAATCAAAGTAATAGCCACCCGTTCAATACCATTCTCATCGACAGACTGCCTGTTGCTCATTGTCAAAATTGCAAAGTTGATTGCAATCAGCAGAAGACCACCAATCAAAAAAAGCATCTTTCTGGGAAACATTAAATTAGTCTATTACAACCTCTTGCAAAATATCGATATTATCCAGTGCTTTGCCACACCCTATTGCCACTGTTGAAAGAGGATCTTCTGCCACAACTATTGGCAAGCCACTTTTTTCCTTTAAAAGTTTATCAAGATTTTTCAACAATGCCCCACCGCCTGCAAGCACAATTCCTCTATCAACAATATCTGCGGCAAGTTCAGGAGGTGTCTGTTCCAGGGCTATTCTGACAGTTTCAACAATGGCATCTATCTGTTCAGATATTGCTACCCTGACTTCTTCTGAATCAATTGCCAGAATTTTAGGAATTCCTGACACAAGGTCTCTGCCTTTCACTTCAATAGTTTCAATATTATCAGTTTCAGGATATGCATTTCCAATTTCAATTTTGATCAATTCTGCAGTTCTTTCACCTATGAGAAGATTATATTTTCTTTTTATGTGCTGGCTGATAGCTGCATCCATCTTATCGCCTGCTACTCTTAGTGATCGTGTATAAACAATACCTGCAAGGGAAATTACAGCTACTTCAGTGGTACCGCCACCAATATCAACAACCATATTACAAGTTGGTTCTGTAATCGGAAGCTCTGCTCCAATCGCTGCAGCCATTGGCTCCTCTATCAAAAAGACCTCTCTTGCCCCGGCAGATTCAGCAGATTCCCTTACCGCTCTTTTTTCAACCTGGGTAATCCCGGAAGGAACCGCAATAACTATCCTAGGGCGGACAAGTGCACTCCTGCCATTGTGAACCTTTTTAATAAAATATTTCAGCATGGCTTCAGTAACGTCAAAATCAGCAATAACACCATCCCGCATCGGACGTATAGCAACTATATTACCAGGAGTTCTCCCAAGCATTTTTTTTGCCTCAAGACCAACTGCAAGTATTCTATTTTTGGATTTCTTATCAGTTCTGACTGCAACGACTGAAGGTTCGTTTAATACAATGCCTTTTCCTTTAACATAAATAAGAGTATTGGCTGTCCCAAGATCAAGGGCCAAATCATTTGAAAAAGCACCTAAGAGAGAATCAATTATGAGGTTCATATTACACCTTCTATTTTATTGTTTAGTCTAAATAATATCTGATAGTTACTATAAACTTAATTGCTAACAAAATTATTGATTATTTACAAGAATAAAGAGACAAATTTGTTAATTAGATGAACTTATAGAAGTTGCTCCATGATCAAATTATGGATTTGAGGCCTGAAAATTTTTATTTTCTCATTTTTTCTGTCAGGATGGACACGATTGGTTAACAGCACAATGATTACAGTTTTCACAGGGTCAATCCAGAAAGAAGTCCCTGTGAACCCCAAATGTCCAATTGACTTATCTGAAAAATATTTACCTGATGATGAGCCATATTGCGAAGGAGTATCAAACCCTGCTCTAAACTCTGAACCTTTCGCCATATCAAGGCATTGCAGCATGGATTTGCTGTCTAAGACCTTTGTCTCTTTTCCCTTTAAAACATTCATAATTTCCAATGCAATCCGCCACACAGAGTATGCATCACCAAAAAGTCCTGCATGCCCTTCAATTCCACCTGCTGCCCAGGCATTATCATCATGGACTTCTGCTCTTAGAAGTTTTTTTCTCCATGGGCATTCCTCTGTAGGCACTATTCTTTCATACTGTTCATCTAAAGGAACACAACGAGGATTAAAGTTATCAATAAAGAATAAATCATCCGTCCCAAGCAAATTATAAACCTGCCTCTTAACGAATCTGTCTATTCTTTCTTTAGAAATAATTTCCACAATCCATGCAAGAATAATAAATCCCAAATCACTATATATCTGAATTTTCCCAGGCTTACTGACAAGAGGCTCTTTTATAATAAGGTCACGCATTTTTTGTCTTCTCAAAGCTTTTTCATACTTCATCACCTCCTTAAAATACTCTTTATGAGCCGGAAGCCCTGAAGAATGATGTAATAATTGCCTGATTGTTATCTCAGCTTTTTCTTTGGAAGATATATTTGGTATTATGGATGACAAGCTCTGTTCTAAAAATATTTTCTTTTGCTCAATTAATTTAAAAACTGCCATTGCAGTTGAAAGCGGCTTTGTAAGAGAAGCAAGGTCAAAAATAAAATTTCTTTGCATTTCCTTTTGAAAAAAAATATCAGAAACTCCAAAGCTTTTATAATATTTAAGTTCATCTCCAACTGAGAGAAGGAGAACCGCCCCGGGGAAGACACCCTCTTTTACACCTTCCTCCATCATCCCTGTCACAGATTCCATCTGATATCCTTAATTAATACCAAGGTCCCATTCCACCCCGGGTTTATCTGTGGTAAGTTTCACATCAACGCCCAGAGGCAGTGAAAGATTTATCCTGCCATGACCTGATTCAAGTCCTGCAAGAATCGGCACGTTATATTCTTCAAAAATTTCCTTGATAATTTCCTGAACCATTTCTAAATTTTCACAATCATTAAAAGATCCCGCAACAACCCCTTTAATCCCTTTAAAACAGCCTGCCATCTTCATCTGAGTCAGCATGCGATCAATTTTATAAGGTGCTTCTCCTGTGTCTTCTATAAATAATATGCAATCTTTAAACTCAGGCTGGTAAATTGTTCCAACAAGATGATTCAACGTTGCGAGATTGCCGCCCGCAAGCTTTCCTTTACTTGATCCTTTGTTTATAATAACCGGAGTATCCACACTTAACTCACTGACTGAAGTAGAACCGATAGTCAACAACTCATATAAAGAATCCTTGGTTTTTTGTTCTGCCTTTGCAAGAGAAATAATATTTGGACCGTGGATAACTTTCATTAAAGGCAATTTTACCAAAGTGACCAGAAGTGCTGTGATATCACTGAAACCAATAAAAAGTTTAGGGTTATTTTGAATAATTTTCCAGTCAAGAAGATCTAATATTCTTATGGCACCAAATCCTCCTCTTGCACACATTATCCCTTTTACAT
>JAGLLQ010000581.1 GCA_023140455.1 Desulfobacteraceae bacterium
ACAGCAAGCTGAATGCAGTGATGTTTTTTTGAAGGAACATTTTCTAAAACATTAAAAACATGTCCGTCATTGATCTCTCTTGCTTCAGTGAGAGTTTTTCCTTTGATCATTTCTGCGATAGCCATTGCAGATGAAATAGCTCCTGGGCATCCAAGAACCTGATATCTGGCATCAGTTATTGTTTCATTATCAAGTTTTAGATAAATTTTCATGGTGTCGCCGCAGGTCCCGACCATTTCAGATATATGGTCAGCATCAGGCAAATCACCCATGTATTGTTTCTCAATAAAATATTTGATTGCCGGTGCCCCATATCCGGTTTCAGCAAGGGCTTTCTTTTCACTCTCGATAGCTTCTGTATTTATATTATCCATTTTTCCCTCAAAAGATAGAACATTTAAAAAATAACATCAATGTTGGTAAAATAAGCAAAAAAATGGCTGTGTCAAGATTTTTTTTCAGAATAAATGCTGACTTCTTGTTTTAACATACAGCAGGCAACCTTATATTCTGGATCACCTTTTTTGTTATAAGACAGGTTATCCGGTTGGATAAGTTTATTCATCACGCAGCCTTCAGGGATTGAAAGGCTGAAAAGATCTTTCTCATTTATTTTCTTAGTTTTAATTAACTGGTTATTTTTTATTTCAAAGCTGTGCATTGGAAAATCTTCGCAGACCGGACATTGATAGACTCTGCCATTAGGGAAGATAAAAAAATTATCTGAAACAAGTGCTGCGCACTCAAATTTTTCATCACAATCAAGAAACACTTTAGGATAGTTTACTATTATTCCTAACTGAGCTATTTGTTCAGCAATTTTCGGGACATTATCGAGCCACTTTTCTTTTGATACCTGAGGTGAACTTGAGCTGGGTCTGGAGGATTCCCCTCGTATCCCGATAACCTGAATAAAAAAACGTTTAATGTTAAGGTTTTTCACAAGACCAGGCATCATTGAAAGCTCATCTATATTATCCTCACTTACAGTATATATCATTGAGGTTGAAAAGCCTTTAGATACAGCTTTTGTTATACCAGCAAGACATTGGTCATAAGAGCCCTGTCCCCTGATTGAATCATTTGTTTCTTTGGTTGCCCCGTCCAGAGAAAAGCTTATGAAATCAACTTCATCACAGGTTATTTTATCAAGGATATTGTGGAGCAGGTAGCCGTTGGTATCAATTGTTACCGACTTAAACCCGGTTTGTTTTGCATGCTTTACAGCAAAGGAAAGATCAGGGTGCAAAGTTGGCTCGCCACCTAAAAAAATTATATTCATCTCTTTGCTTTTTTTTGAGAAAAGATCGAGCCAGCTCTTTATTGTTTCAATATCAAGGGTGTTGTCACCATGCTGTTCTTTGTTAATATAACAATGCTTACAGGATAAATTGCATTTTGTCAGGATATGAAAAAAAAGGTTTGAAGAGTTTTTCGAAAAAGCAACTGTTCTTTCCTTCATGCTTTATGGTATTCCTGAATGCTTTTTACAGTAAATTCTTTTTTTCTCAAAGCAACGATTGCATTACAAATCGCCTTTGTCCCATCCGTAGTAGTAGAATATGGGATTTTGTATTTTAGCGCAGCACTTCTTATTGCATAGCCGTCACGTCTTGTCTGACTGCTTGATGCTGTGTTTAATATAAGTTGTATACGGTTGTTTTTTACAGCATCAACAACGTTAGGCCGGCCGGTTGATACTTTTTTTACAATTTCTGCCGGGATTGCATTCTCTTCAAAAAACCCTGCTGTCCCTCTGGTCGCAAGTATTTTAAACCCCATTTCATAAAGTTTTTCAGCAACAGATAATGCTGCTTTTTTGTCTTTGTCCTGAACACTGATAAAAACATTGCCGGAAGTTGGTAAAAGTTGCGCAGCTCCAAATTGTGCCTTGGCAAATGCAGTTCCAAGGTCTTCATCTATGCCCATTACTTCACCTGTAGATTTCATTTCAGGGCCAAGCACGGGGTCAACATTGGGGAATTTGTCAAAGGGCATAACCGCCTCTTTAACAGAGTAATGAGTCGGGATAAATTCTTTAGTTATTCCTAATTCTTCAAGACTTTTTCCAAGCATAATTTTTGTAGCTATTTTTGCAAACTGAATACCTGTTGCTTTGCATACAAAAGGGATGGTTCGCGAAGCTCGTGGGTTCACTTCTATAATGTAAACTTTATTATTCATTATCCCAAACTGTATATTCATGAGCCCTTTGACCTTAAGTTCTTTTGCAAGAGCTTTTGTTGCATCTGTCATTTCATCAATATGCTCTTTTGATATGGAAAATGGAGGGAGAACACATGCTGAATCACCTGAATGAATACCAGCTTCTTCAATATGTTCCATCATCCCTGCAATTATTGTGGTTTTGCCGTCAGAAATTGCATCCACATCCAATTCAAACGCATCTTCTAAAAATTTATCAATCAACACAGGGTGTTTTGGTGAGGCAGAAATCGCAAGCGCAAAATATTCTTTAAGATCTTTTCCATCATAAACTATTTTCATAGCCCTGCCGCCAAGAACAAAGGAAGGGCGAACCATTACAGGATAACCTATTTTGGCAGCAACAATTTTTGCTTCTTTGTAGCTTGTTGCTGTGCCATTCTCCGGCTGCAGCAGGTCAAGTTTTGTAATCATTGCCTGAAAAAGTTCTCGATCTTCAGCTCTTGCAATACTTTCAGGTGATGTTCCAATTATTGGTGCGCCAGCTTTTTGAAGGTCTTCAGCAAGGTTAAGCGGAGTTTGGCCGCCAAACTGGACAATGATCCCATCGGGATTTTCTTTTTCAATAATATGTAAGACATCTTCTTTAGTGAGGGGCTCAAAATAAAGTTTATCAGAAGTATCATAATCAGT
>JAGLLQ010000582.1 GCA_023140455.1 Desulfobacteraceae bacterium
GTAACAAAAGAAGAACTTTCTCATCTTTTCATAAAAACTTCAAACTTTCTCACAGAGCACAACTATATTCACTACGAGATTTCAAATTTCTCTTCAAACTTAAAAACCAGATCAAAACACAATTCAAAATACTGGAATCAAACTCCCTATATTGGTTTTGGAGCTTCTGCTCACTCTTTTGATAATAAAACAAGATTCTGGAACCATGCTGATATCAAAGAATATATTACCGCTCTTGAAAAAGAAACCCTGCCCATAGCTGGTAAAGAAGTCTTAACAAAAGAGCAGAAAAAGATTGAAATGATTATGCTGGGCTTAAGAACTAAAGATGGAGTTGACCTTAAAACACTTGATCGTTGTTTTAATCATTGCCTTGATAATCGCTTTAATAATTTATTGATCCAGCTAACAAGAGAAAAACTATGCAAAATAGAAAAAAATAACTTTTCTCTCACACAAAAAGGCATGTGTTATCTTGATAATATCACACAGGAATTAATTGATTGCATATAGTTAAGCCGACTTATTTCTCAACTGCCGCATATCACCCACACGGATTGTAAGGTTGATAGAATCAAAGTACTCAATCAACGGAATTACAAATTTTCTTGAAATCCCTGTCATCTCTTTAAACTCAGGAGTGGTTATCTCACCTGAGTTTTCAAGAAAAGTTATCAACTCTTTTTTAAGCTTATCAATAGAGCCGGTAGCAAAATAAAGGTCATCCTTGGTTTTTATTACATCTTTATCATTAATAAGCATGTGCAGAACATCCATGGCAATCTTCTTGTCAAGCTTAAGGTCCTGGCAGATTGTTCTAAAAAATGGTGGGGTCAACCCTGCTTTCTGGTAGATTTTAAGAATTTTATCTTTTACTTCATGCTGATCAACTTCAAGTGCCACTTCATGATCAGACAATTTGATAATGTTCTGATTCTGAATAATTTTATTCTCTTTTAAAAGACTATTTAAAACAATATTAAATAATTTAGTTTTATTATAATATTCAAATTTCGATTTTAATTCTTCTGTGGGCATTCCTTCTTTTAACGGGTTTGCTTTATGATAATTTTTGAGTTTATCCATAAGAATATTTGTAAATTTCTCAAACACCGAGCCATGGACATAAATCTGTCTCTCTTTATTTGTCTGAACTATATCTTTTCTGGCAAGCATTTTCTGGACAGCAGATTCAAGTTTTTTATCCCTTGCATTTGTCATAACCCGCAGATCTTTAAATGAAGTACCTGAGAATCCTGCCTGGTCAACAAAAAATGATATATCCTGTTCAAGGTTGTCTGAAAGAAGGTTTTTAAGACCTTCGACTATATTATTATCAAAAAGTTTATGCTTCTGGGCAACAGGATTAAGAATCCTCCCGCCGCCAATAGTTCTTACAGGAGAATAACTTCTGATTACATATTTATCATTTTTCAAACAACATACAGGAGTATCAAGTCTGATCTGAACACATGCCTTTTCTCCGGGTTGAAGTTCTTCTCTATCCAAAAGTATTAGAGTTCCAAGAATTTCACTGGTGCCGGCATGGAATCTTACTTTAGTCCGTGCTTTTAAAGGCTTAGGGTTGCTCTTAAGATACATAAAGTCAGTATCAATCATGTAGCTTAAGATCAAAGTATCAGGACTTGATAAAATATCCCCTCTGTTTACTAATTCCTTATCAAGTCCTTGAAAATTTATAGCAGTACGAGTACCTGATTCGACATGATCAACGCTTTCTCCATGCACCTGAACCCCTCTTACCTTGGATTCGATCATTGAAGGATAAACAACAATGTTTTCACCAACATTCACCTTACCTGAAATCAATGTTCCTGTAATAACAGTTCCAAAACCTTTCATGGAAAAAACTCTATCCACAGGAAGCCGAAAAATTGAAGAAAAAGATCGTTCAGGAACCTGATTGCAGACTTGCTCAAGAGTACTTAAAAAATCATCAAGCCCTTCACCTGTAATGGAAGATACCGGCACAACAGGTGCTTCTTCCAAAAATGTCCCCTGCATATAATCACTTATATCTTCTAAAGCAAGTTCCATAAGATCATCATCAACAAGGTCAGTTTTTGTCAAAGCAATCAATCCATGTTCAATGCCAAGCAGGGAACATATTTCCATATGCTCCCTTGTCTGGGGCATAACTCCTTCATCAGCAGCTATTGTCATAACTACAAAATCAATCCCGCTTGAGCCTGCAACCATATTTTTTACAAACTTTTCATGACCCGGCATATCAACAATACCAATGTTGATATCCTTGCCTATGCTTAAAGATGCAAACCCCAGCTCTATTGTTATTCCGCGCTCTTTTTCTTCTTTAAGCCTGT
>JAGLLQ010000583.1 GCA_023140455.1 Desulfobacteraceae bacterium
CAGAAGTGTCTGGCAGGAGCACAATAAATTCTTCACCGCCATAACGTGCGCAAAAATCACTGGGCCTTTTAAGTGAATTTTTTATTCTCTGGGCAACTTTTTTCAGGCAGATATCCCCTTTAGTGTGGCCATAAGTATCATTATACAATTTAAAATTATCTATATCACACATTATCACTGATATTGTATTTTTATCGCGTTGGCTGCGCATGAATTCACGGGCAATATTATCAGAAAAATTCCTACGGTTGGGGATTTTTGTAAGCGAATCAAATAAAGCCTGTCTTTTAATTGTTTCCCAGGCTTTGTTCAACCAGTCACCGGCAATAATTATACCTATCGCGCCTGCAAGCCATATCCCTGCATGCCCGAATATCAAGGGGAGTATTGATATTTTTACATCAGACCGCATGGTTATACTTATACCTCCCCGAATATCACCTGTCTTATACCCTTGAATTGAATGGCATTGTAGACATTCTTTTTCAGTTTTCAGAGGCGCCATATAAAAAAAAGAAGGCTTTGCATTATCTTTAATAAAGAATCCAACTTCTGGAATCCCTTTTTCAAAATCATTCAGGCAGGCAGTTTCTCTTAAAGTCGGCTTATTTAAGGGACGAATAGGTTTGAGACTTGTAATGTGAAATTGTATTCCATTTTGCTTCGCGGCAATTTCAGCGATCTGTCTTGTCATAAAAGCAGGATTGATCTTTGTCAGAGTCAACTTGTCATTGACTTTTATATTTTTCATTTCAGTTTCAAGATAGGGGTTTGGCTGTGTTTTTGCTGTAATTGGAACGTAGATCCCGCCGTGAAGAGTATTCCAGAGGCGGGTTGTTTCTATATGATCAAAAAGAATTCTTGCAGTTTGAAAGGCAAGTTTTTCCTGTGCTTTTTTCCCATTTGTATAGTTCCAGAAAAAAGATAAAAGAGCCAGTAAAAGCCACGCTGAAATGGTAAGCAGTATGTTGTTTTTGATTTTCATATGCTTTGTATATAATAACATATAGTTGACGATAATAAATAATAAAATGATTTTTTTAATATTTACCTTGACAAGCATAAATTTTATATAATAAAGTGATAACTTTTTTGGAAGAAGCACAGCACAAGTATTTTTCTTGGTTTTTGTTTCATTAAAAAAATGACGGTGATTTAGAAAATAATTTTGATTTGGTGGGGATTGGTTTGTGACAACACTGATTTATGGGAAAGAGGTTTTGATTTTGGGGTGCGGCAATACCCTTTTTGGCAATGACGGTTTTGGGCCAAAAGTTATTCAATATTTGAACGAGAATTATTCATTCCCAGACTATGTTTTACCATTGGATGCCGGAACAGGTATCAGGGATTACATCTTTGATCTTTTGTTAATGGAAGACAAACCTAAACAGATTTTTGTCATAGATGCAGTTACTGTTATGGGTAAGAAAACAGGTGAACTTTTTGAAATGAGTCTGACTGATGTCCCAAAGGAAAAGCTCAGCGATTTTTCTCTGCATCAGTCTCCTTCATCAAATCTGCTTTCAGAATTGAAAGAATCAGGTGTTGATATAAGGGTTTATTGTGTTCATACTGATACAGTCCCAAACGTAATTGAACCAGGTCTTTCAGGGGAAGTTGAAAAAGCTGTTCCAAAAGCATGTGAATGGATAAATGAGCAAATAAGTATTAATCAGTAATAAAAATAAAGGGGTTTGATCTCAATATAGTATTTGGGAGTAAATCCTTTTTTTATTTGGTTAATAATGCAGTGATAAGGTAAGAAAAAAATTTTAATTAGATGAAAAGTGAGGTGTGTATGGTAACTAAACCTGTTGGTTCTGTCCTGATGGCTGGAGGAGGTATAGCCGGAATTCAGGCAGCACTGGATATGGCAGATTCAGGATATTATGTATATCTTGTTGAGAAGAGTTCAGGCATTGGAGGTGTAATGGCTCAACTTGACAAGACTTTCCCGACTAATGACTGCGCTATGTGAATTATTTCACCAAAACTGGTCGAGTGCGGTCGGCACTTAAACATAGAATTATTGACACTTTCAGAAATCGAGAATGTCACAGGTGAACAAGGTAATTTTACAATTACCATTAAGAAGAACCCAAGATTTATTGAAGAAGATAAATGTATTGCATGTGGATTATGTGCAGAAAAATGTCCTAAAAAAGTGCTGGATGAATATAATGCAGATTTAAATACACGAAAAGCTGCATATATTAAATACGGTCAGACAGTCCCTTTAAAGTATGCCATAGA
>JAGLLQ010000584.1 GCA_023140455.1 Desulfobacteraceae bacterium
CTGATGTTGTTATTGTGGAAATCGGAGGAACAATAGGTGATATTGAATCTCTTCCTTTTCTTGAAGCAATAAGACAATTTAAAAGTGATGCAGGTGTCGGGAATACAATTTATATTCATCTTACTTTAGTTCCATATATTAAAACAGCAGGAGAGATGAAGACCAAGCCAACACAGCATAGTGTTAAAGAATTGCGCAGTATTGGTATACAACCTGATATTTTGCTTTGCCGTACAGAAAAATTTCTTTCAGATGATTTAAAAGCTAAAATTTCTCTTTTTTGTAATGTGGATAAGGATGCTGTGTTTACAGCAAAGGATGTGGACTGCATATATGAGGTTCCTTTAATTTATAACAAGGAAGGGCTGGGAGATAAAATACTTCAGAAACTAAATATATGGGCAAGGAATCCAAAACTTGAGCAATGGGAAGAACTGGTTGAAAAATTGAAAAATCCCAGATTTTCTGTAACCATAGCAATTGTTGGGAAATATGTTGATCTTACAGAATCCTATAAAAGTCTTAATGAAGCGTTAACACATGGCGGGATATCCAATGATACCAAGGTGAATCTTAAATATGTAGATTCTTCGACAGTTAAAGAGGAAAATGCAAAAGAATTATTTGCTGATATTGATGGCATTCTTGTGCCCGGTGGATTTGGTTCAAGGGGCGTGGAAGGAAAAATTCTTACTGTAAAATATGCAAGGGAGAATAAAATTCCATTTTTTGGAATATGCCTTGGTATGCACGTTGCTGTTATTGAATTTGCAAGACATGTTTCTAATATGGAAGATGCCAATAGTGAGGAATTTGATCTTACAACACCTTTCCCTGTGATATACCTTATGAAAGAATGGTTTGATGAAAGAACTCAAAAGATTGAGAAGAGGGATGAATCATCAGATAAAGGCGGTACAATGCGTTTGGGTGCGTATTCATGTGTTTTAAATTCTGATACTTTTGCTAAAAAAGCTTATAGAACAGATGATATTTCTGAAAGACACAGGCACAGGTATGAGTTTAATAATGAATATCTTGAAACATTTAAAAAAGACGGTCTTGTAGTAAGCGGAGTTTCTCCTGATAATGAGCTTGTGGAAATCGTTGAATTAAAAGATCATCCATGGTTTTTAGGATGCCAGTTTCATCCTGAGTTTAAATCAAGACCAGATGATCCACATCCTCTTTTCCGAGACTTTATTAAAGCATCCTTAAAAGGTAAACAGAAAAAGAAATAATTTTATTTATTCTTTTTAATAATTGATTCAGCTGTTATCTCTGCGGGATCACCAAACAGCTCTTCTACCGTTACAAGGTTTAAGAGCTTGTCATCCCATTTTATGTTGGCTGACTCAAGAACCAGATCTTTTATCCTTGTAAATTTTCCACCAAGACCTTTTATTTTTTTAAGAAGTGTAACTTCACTGTCATTCTTAAAATTTATTTCAAGTGAAAGGATA
The DNA here is from genome assembly GCA_023140455.1 of Desulfobacteraceae bacterium. The sequence continues at coordinate 1,464 of JAGLLQ010000584.1, forward strand.
TACTCTGTTGTATTTAAAGTGGCTGATGATGATGAGAGAACAGGAATTACAAGTATTTCCCTGCCATCTTTTCTACCTTTTCCAAGATATACATTCCCTTCTCTTACAATAATATTTTTAGTTCCTTTAAGTCTTGAATCACTTTCAACACGTGAAGTTGCATTCTTAATTGACCCCTGTTTGCTTACAACTTCAATTTTTGTATTCTGTGTAGGGCCTCCTAAAAGATCAAGTCCTGATATCTTGTATAAAAGGCTTCCTTTGATTGTTGATAAAACTTTCTGGATATTCTTTAATACTACTACATTTTTATTGGTTATCTGGGCAATTGTTATACCCTGATTTGCAAGTTCATCAAAAACAATCCCTTCAAATTTTTCCACTATCCTGCTTGTTCCTACTGTTACGGTTTTTGCCTGATGTTTTATTGCATCCACAGGCCTTGCCATTATGTTTATTGCTTTGCCAAGATATTTAAAAAAAGCATCAATCATATTAGCCGGAGTTCCCTTGATCTGGAAATCAACTTCAAAATCAGATACTGGGAGTCTGCCTGAGAGGTATTTGGACAAAAGTGTAATATTTGTAACAGTATTAAGCCCCATTATGGTCGGGAATTTATTTTCTTTCCGTTTCTTTGAAAACTCATAGTAGAACTGGGTCATTTTTTCCCTGAATTTTTTCTCGAGGAGGACTTCATACATATCATTGCCTTTATTTAAATACTCATCAAAAACCTCCTCTATTTCAAGCTTGCTTGAGTATAGAAAGCTTGAGCTTTCATTTATGGCAAGTGCAGCGTAGTAGCCCCATATATGCCCTACAAGTGTATTAAGAACCGGAGCAAAGTGTTCTTTTGTTTTCGGTATTTTAAATATACTTTTAGAATAAATGTCAAATCGATCTTCACCTTCCTCGGTTATTACAACAGGTGTTGCTTTATGAGCATTAAATATTGCTGTATCTTTGATTATATCAGCAAGTACATTTTCTCTCGTGCCAGCAGCACAGATTATGATCAGTGGTTCAGCAGAGAGGTCAATATGTTTTTTGTCCTCTGTAAAGTCAGATGAAATTGTTTTATAGCAGAGCTCTGAGAGTTTGATCCGTATTTCATCTGCAGATGTCTTATTTGAGCCGCTTCCAACAACTGCCCAGCTGTCTTTGGTTACAGCAAGATTAAAAGCGGATTCTTTGATTTCATCTTTCATGGCAAGAATTTGTTTCATCTTGGCAGGAAGTGTTGAAAGCTCATTTATTTCTTCTGTAATAAACTGATTTGATCTGGTTTTACAGATTGTCGCAATATATAAACCAAGAATTGCACCGGCTGTTATCTGAGAATAAAAAGCCTTTGTTGATGCAACAGACATTTCAATATCACGCCCGCTGCTGGTATAAAGCACACCATCAGTTTTAAATGTAATATCAGAGTCTCTTCTGTTTACAATACATAAAGTATGTGCTCCGCAAGCTTTTACCATGTCAATGGCACGGTTTGTGTCAGTAGTGGTGCCTGACTGGCTGATACCAATGACAAGTTCATGCTGCATGATAATTTTTGAGGTTTGATCAGGAATGGCAAAACCGGAGAGTTCTGAGGATTTTAAAGCTTTGATTTCAATGTCTAAACCTTCAAGATAATATTTTAAAAGGTCAGCACATCCTTGAGCAGCAATCCCTGCTGTTCCCTGCCCGATAAAACTGATTTTTTTAATTTTTTTTGCCTTAAATGCCTTTAACAGAGATTCTGGCATTATGGATGTATTTAATACAATTTTATACAGGTTTGAGTTGTCTCTCTGGTTGTTGATTGTTTTCCATTTATTCTCAAGGGTTTTCTCAACTGATCCGGGAGATTCTGAGATCTCTTTCAAAAAATAATGGGGAAAGC
>JAGLLQ010000585.1 GCA_023140455.1 Desulfobacteraceae bacterium
TTTCCAACCATTTCAATACAATATTGTTTCTGCCCTGCTCAAGTAATGCATGGGCATGAGTCATGATCAAGCTAATCAATAATTCATGATTTTTATCTGTAATATAAAGCCTGGCTGCTTCCTCAAACTCACCTGTTTCTTCAAGTAATTTAGCAGCTTTTTGCCTCAAATCTGATTGGTCTTTTTTTGAAAAATGTTCTTTAGATCGGGAAAGTAAAAATTTTCTGAATAAAGGATGATACTGATATGAAACTATGGGATGAAAATATTTAAAAATGAAATAATTATTGCTGCTTAATTTAGAAAGAATGCCTGTTGCATTTGAGAGACCGGTAAGTTTTTTTGCAACTTTAATACTTATTTTTGATAACAACGCTGTTTTTAAAAGAAATTCTTGTATCTCTTTTTTTGCTTGATCAAAAATTTCTCCTGCAAAATAATTAAATATTTCGTCCGGTGTCTTGTAATCATCCTTAGAAGAGATATCGCTCATGGATTGAGCAGCCTCCAGCATTAAAATCAGACCAGATACCCATCCGTCAGCAACTTGATGCATGTGATGTATTGATTCTTTCGAATACACTTTATCAGTACGTGTTTTAACAATTTGTTTGGTTTCTGCAAATGTCATTTTCAGATCTTCCCATCTGATAATTTTCATGCTGTTGTTAGCTAAAAGGTATGTAAGTGCTTTTGGAGGGGAGACACGACTGACTATTACTACATTCATATTTTGTGGGATACATGACAAACCCTTTTGCATAAGGTCATGGGAAAAATTATTATCAGACAATTCATGGTAATTATCAAAAACTATAAAGCTGTTATCTTTAAGCTTAGCATATAGCCTCTCAAAAAACCGTAAGGTAAAAACAGATAGACCAGAAATATATTCAGGTGAGAGAACCGGTAAAGTTTTTCTACTTCTCGGAGCTGCTTTTTTTGCTGCAAGCCCCATATAATAAAACCAGGTGGCAGGATCTGTATCTCTTTCATCAACCTGATACCATAAACAGGGTATATCATGGGTTTGAATGTAGCTTGAAATCAAGGTAGTTTTCCCACAACCGGGAGGACCTGTAATCCATATAACAGGGCATTGTCTGGCATTGTCTACAAGACTGAATAAACGATTTCTTGGAAGTACTCTCTTTTGTAAGGGGCGGGTTATTTTAGCAAGGTTACTGGAAAGTTTATCCATTGCTTCTCCTGTTACATAGCAGCATGACAGTTTCTATCAATATTCTATCTATTCTTTATTAGAATATTGTGCAAGTTAAAAATAAAAACTGTCTGGATAAAACAACAGAAACATGTGATGTTAAAATTTTCAATTACCTTCTTTTATCTGCAATACTTTTTTCATTCCAAACTAATCATGTCTTGCCTGCATTGTTTTCATGGATGTATATAAAATGATATCCGCATATTTCACCGTCTTTAAATGTGAAAAACTCTTTTTGAGTTTCAGTTTTGTTTTCTTCATCAGTAAAAAATATTTTTAGTTAACCTGGTAAATATGATATTTTTCACCCCCCATTAAATATGATTATAAATTCATAGTGATATCCTGAAAGACTCACTATAGGTCATGCATTCAGCACCACCTATATTTTGGAATTCTCCGGTAGAATCATATTGACCAGCAGATACCCCAATGATAAAAGTTGCTTCACTATCATCATCTCCAAGCCACCCTGATGGCAACGGGAAAGACATGGACCCTGAGGCATTTAAAGGACCTCTGTATAATTCAAACTCTGATTCTGAACCACTCAAACGGGTTAAAACTATGACAGCGTTGGTTAGGGCTTCTGTACAGTTATTAATATTATAATTCACATTTATCATAGTATCTTCTGTAACTTTAATCCTGTCAGTTGAAGTTGGAGACGTAACTTCTATGCCGTTATCACCTGGTCGATATGATGGAATACCTAGTAGAAACGCTCCACTGTATCCTGATGCAATTACATTGCTCCCATCAAATATTTCCCCCTTAATACGGTATCTGCCTATCTTATCTGCTTCAGCAATTATAAATACTGGAATGTCTACATTCATAAGCGCAAGTGTATGAGTAATCGTAGTATTGATATCTTCAACTCGTACCAGAGAAAATTTCAAAGGGCTATGATCAGGGATATCAGGTCTGTCAATTGTGTAGCGGATATCTATTCTGCTGTGGAGAAAGCCTACATCACCTTCAGCTGGTGAAGTGATCTGCAATCCATTAGAAATAGGTGCTGGATCAAAATATGCTCCACCGCCGCCTCCACCGGTTATTACCGGGCAGTCTTTCAGTTCAAATATTGCACTAGTAGATATAGTAGACAGAGGAACCCCGCCAAAGTCTTTGACTATTCCATATATTTTGTAAAGACCAGGGCTTGGATTTTCTCCTGCGCCCCTCAAATTTATTGTTACATCTCCTTCCAGAGCTGATAAAGAAATCGCACGGGTACCTCCAATAGAATCACTGCCTCTTCTTGTAACCGACTCAATCCAGAAATACACTTCACTTCTTGCAGGAAGATCGTCAACTTCACATACATAATGAAAATCTATCTCATCAGCATATGTACAAAAACCTCGTTCTATCCCTGGCAATGTTATCTGTAGTCCGTTGGAAACAGCTTCTGGGTTTGTACCACCTCCATCATCTCCAGGTATCACCCCGCTGCGAATATGAAAAATCCCGCAGAGCCCTCTTGCCACGATATCAAGTTCTGAACGATGAGCAGAAACCATTATCACGAAAAATAATTCGGAAAAATTTTCTTCCCGAATTATGTTTGAGTTGATTTCAAAATATCCTCCCCATGAACTAAAACCTCTTGCGTTCTGTATTCTTATTGGATCGTAATGGTTAACAAGTGCACCTGTTTGCTTGTCAAATCCAGATATGAGATATTTTAGAAAAATAACCCCATGAACAGGGGATGAATACCTGAATTCAATAGGGATTAACGCTCCTTGATAAAAAATCTCTTCACTAAGCGGTTTTGAAAAACTCATGGAGGCTTCGCCACCTTTTGTAACCATATTATCGGCATTAAAGGTAGTCGGGACAGGAATATTGACTTTCTTTTTAGTATTTGGGTCAATTTTTATTTTGCTGGCTTTCACAGATTTACTGCCAGGTCTGGCAAAAGCATAGGGAAGATAGGTAAAATGCCTGGAATAGCCCCAGACACGACCTGCTGAGGTTTCACCAACCTCTCTTACCTCTCCTACTTCAAAAAAGTATTTTACTTCTCCCTGGCAAATAGCCTCGATCCCAACACTGTCAAAGTCAATGGTTGAAAGATTAACACGATGACTTTCCAGAGGTGGTCCATCATATATGTTAGCGATTCCAAACTCGCCATCTCTACCATTACTAATTTTTTCACAAAATCCCTTCAGGGTTATCTTAATTTTATCAGGAGGTGAAGATGATCTATAAAATTGATATTTGATTGTTACAATATTTCTGACTATATCACTGCCTGGATGTGTAACTTTAATACCAAAATCCTGATAAGTACGACCTGTTGTTTGAGGAGTGCTCACTCCTGCTGGAGGCTTTACCAGTCTTGAAGTAAAAACAGTATTAATTTTTTCTTTTTTTGTTGGCATTTTTACAGTTACTGCAGGGCTCAGCCGGGGAGCACATCGTGATCTCAGCCGTTTCTGAATACGTTTTCTTTGTTCTCCTTT
>JAGLLQ010000586.1 GCA_023140455.1 Desulfobacteraceae bacterium
TCAATAGCAGCTCTCCATATCCTCATTTTTTCAAGTCCGGATCCGGCAATTGGATAAGAAGTATTAAAAATCAAATTATCAACATCATCCCAGGTTGATAAATATCCATATTGCACCCTGTGGGATGAGAGATCTCTTGTCCAAGAATTAACAACAAACCAGAATCCATTCATTTGAACATCAATACCGCAGGTAAGAGCAATTGCATCCTTTGGAACAACACCTGCAGGCAGATCATTTTTATGATTCAGGATCTCATCTTCATCTTTTTTAATGACCATATCTTTCCAGGGCAATGCAGCATATGAATTTTGAAAGTCCTGGAGTTTTTCAGGGCTTTCCTGTGCTTTTATAAAAGCGGCTGCACTCTCTGACAGAGAAACAAAGTATGATATCCATGCAGGAATATGAAAACCTATGTTTGCGGGTCTGAATCTTTCAAGATATGCATCAATGGACAGACCAACACCACGAGCCATCCATACACCGCCTCTGACTGCCTTGTTTCGTAAGTCATCATCCCATTTGCCATCACAAAACTCACATTCATACCAGGCAAGGTTTTTATTTTTGATCTCTTTATGATCAGCTTTGGATCCGCCGTCCCATTTTATTCCTGTAAACTCCATGAGCTGCATCTGATCACAATGAGGACACTTGACATGATAATCAAAAATTATATCTGTATTTTCATTTAATTCTATCCAGATATTGCCTGATTCCACTGTGGGAGTTGATATCTTCCAGTGCTTTGACACCTGCCTGAAAGTTGTCAGACGTTTATCTACTAGATCTAATGCGCTTGCTTCTTTTTTCCCAGGATCAAATCCTGGTTTGTCAATTTCATCAGAGATTGCAATCTTAATTGGTTTATTAGCAATACTTGCAACAGATCTTGCCCAGCCAATATAAATCGGCATGTGCTGCATGCTGATCCGGAGAGAAGATGCATCCTTATCAGTACCGGTAAGATATGTTTTTAAGCGCGGAGATGCTTTGATCATTGGCAGGATTCTGTCTTTCATGTTTTCAGCTCCTGTTTTTTCATCCGGATAAACATAAAGAACAGGGCCTGAATATCTGTCAATGCAATAACCCACAAAATTATGAGCCGCTTCTGACACTCCTGTCTGCGGAGTCTTACAAACTATAATCTCACGGACAAAAGGCATTCCTGCAGCATCCATCAATCCTGTCAGATAAGGTGTTACAGTGTTGCGCCAGATCCCGGGAAGGACAGACATGGTTAAAACTCTGTGTTTCTCAGCCCATTTTGAAACCTTGATTTGCTTTCTTTTCCGGAGGACTTTTCTTTCAGCATTAGAAAAAACAAACTTGAATTCAGCCTTTGTCAGACCTGCCCACATATCCCCCGAGCACCAGCCCGGCTGTTTTGTTTTGATCACAAGATCGTCATTAAAAAGCTGGCTCATTAAATATCGTCCTCAAACATTACCTGAAAAGTTTTAGTTGTTGCATAGGAGTTAAGCTGCTCATCAATAGAAGAATTCAATTCCTGTAAAAAATCAGCTGATTTCTCAATCTTACCATTAACCAGAGTGATCCATTCTCTTGCCTTCATGTTAAAAAGATGTCTGAACCCTGACTCAAGAACAACAGCTCTTGCAGCAAGCTCCGCCTCAAAATCAGTTCGTAAAATATATTTCCCAGTTTCTTTTTCATTTTCAAACCTCAGTTTTGCAATCTGCTCTTCCAGCCGTTCAACTTCTTTGTTGGCTTTTCTGGCATGGACATCATTCAGATCAGCAATACTGCCATCTTTCCGTTTTAAGGTTGCAGCATATGCTCTGACTTCTGATTCCAAAACAGTTCCGTCAGAATTAACCCTGATCTGGCCCTTTTTCTTGTCCTTGTAAATCTTTGGCCTGGAAACACGGAAACCCGCCTCCTGTAAATGGCCCAACACAGCATATAAATTCCTGAAAACGAGAGCTGGAAGATCTTTCCCTTTGTCTGTTTTGTTGTCTTTTCTGGTCATGGCTTTACCTTTAGGCCTCTATTTCATAATCAAAATTATCACCCTGGATCACCTGGTCCGGATGATACAATTTCAGAAAATAAAAAACCTCCTCGTCATCAAAAAATAATTGATCAACTCTCCTTTTGATCTTTTTATTATTAAAGCCCTGGTCAAAAATTATCTCGTGGACTTCCTGATCAGCCTTTATTGTTATTAGATATTTTTTCATAAACCATCGCAGCTCCTGGAAAGGTGAA
>JAGLLQ010000587.1 GCA_023140455.1 Desulfobacteraceae bacterium
GGAACTTTAGTTGCAGCAGCAATTGCAAAAGCACCATAGGGGAAATTGGCTTTGTCATTCATAAAATCAATCTCTACAGATTCAAACCCATAAGGTCTGTCTCCCATATAGGAAACTGCATTTCCATTATTAAGCTCTTTTACTACAGGGACAACTCCACCAAGATGCTCTTCAGGAGATATTATTCCAAACATATCACTATTATCACTATTTATATTCAATGCTTTTTGTACAGCTTTATTGTTTTCTTTCAGGATAACAAGGAAAATTCTTTTTGTCAGCATATTAAGTTCTGTCATTGCAAGTTGCCAGTTCCCTGCATGGGCAGTCAAAAGTATAAAACCTTTTTCAGAGGCTAAAACTTCATTGAGTATATCTCTGCCGATAAAGTTAATGTCAAATTTGACCGACCCAGATGTACGGGCAACACGATCTATTAATTGTTTGCCCTGGCTGTAAATTAGTTTATATACTTTTAAACGTATTTTTAATTTAGAGTCTAAAGGAAAGCGTCTTTTTAGATAGGCGGATGAGCTTTTAACAGTTTTTTTATCAAATAACCAATAGTGTAAACTTACTCCTAACAGAAGCAGATATGCAGCATGAAGCCCGCCAAAACGTATAAACATCTTAAAAACCCAGAACCCAAGAGTGTTGCCCCTGTGGGTCGTTTCAATTGTTGGGGACATATTCATTGTTTGATATTTTCTTTTGAATTTTAAGTGCTAGTAAATAAACAACAAAAAAGGCTACTATTGTATAAATGGGTACCAATACTAAAGACCCAACAAGCCAGTCAAAAAAATAGATTTTCCAGTTTGCCATCAGGCTTGCCAAACTAAATTCCGTAATAAAACAACCATTGAGTATATAGTGACCTGTTTCAATACAGACAAAAGGGACAAAAGGTGGAGAATAAATAACCTGAATACTTAACGCCATAATCTTATTTAAGTGTAATCTTGCAGTAACATATATTATGACAACAGAATGAAGACCAATGATGGGCAATACAGAAAAGATCGTACCAACAGATGCTGATAAAGCAAGCCCCATGGGAGTTGCGTTCTCTTTTAACAGCAATTTAAAAAACTTAATTGGATGCAAAAGAAGAGACCTGTCAGGCTTTTTCTTATTATAAACGAGTTTTTTATGGGGAAATGGTATAAGGCGTCGTCCTACAAGACGTGTATGCATCAGAGAAATCCGAACATTATCTTTAATTTTATTAAAGTGTGAAACTCTTTTTTCAGGTGGGTCATAAATCACCGAGATATTTATTTCATTAATCGGGATCTGAGCCCAGGAAGCGCGTGCTATAACTTCAATTTCAAAATCAAAAAAAGAACCATAAAGGTTTAATTGAGATATAAGTTTAACAGGATATGCTCTAAATCCACTTTGAGTATCTTTGCATTCTTTACCGGTTTCTATTTTAAACCACATATTGGAAAATTTCCTGCCAAAACGACTGGATTCCGGAATAGAAGATTGGTTAAAATTACGAATACCTATATGTAATGAATCAGGATTTTTCTCAATTTGATTAAGAAATTTTGGAATGTCAGAAGGAAGATGCTGACCATCTGCGTCTATTGTTATCATGGCAAGAGCATCTTTTTTTTTGACAAAGTTTAATGCAGTTAATAAAGCAGCGCCTTTGCCTTTGTTTTTGTCATGCTGTATTATCCTGACATCAGTATCTTTTAAGAGTTCAATGATATCAATATCATTGCTGCCATCATCAATAACAAGAATATTATCTATATAACCAGCACATTGTTCAACTATATTTTTAATAGTTTCAGCATTATTATATACTGGTATGACGCACCATATTCCATCTTTATTCATGTTTTTATTTATTTCGTTTTTTATTCCTGCCTGATATAAGAAGATCCCACATAAGTCCTGTATGTCCTAATTTCTGTAAAAATTTAACACTGTTTTCAAGGGCATCAGGTGGGAATACACAATGTCTGTATGGTTTAAATTGTTCTTTTAAGGTTGTTTCAAGTTTTTCTTTGTCAAGTCCGGGTTCAATATAATAAACAGGCTCCAGTAAATCATCATCTTTATTAATAATCCCGCGATTGATTGCTATTTTATATAATTTTGTATTAGGCAGAATTCTTATGCCTTGGAATATAAATGAAACTGTATCCTTTAAATTAATTATATTTTGTATCCCTGTCTGTATGGTTTCTTCAGTTTCCATAGGTCCTCCAAACATAAAAAAGTTTGCAGTTGGGATATTTTGATCAGTAAAGCAAGCATTACATTCTATAATGTCCTTGAATCTAAAAGATTTGCCTAACCCGATAAGAGCCTGATCAGAAGCACCGTCAGAACCAAGTTCAACACCACTGACTCCTGATTTGATCATCAGGTCAATTATTGTTTTAGGAAATTTTTCCGGTTTTATAAAAGCTGTCCATGGAACTGAAATTTGTTTTTTAATCATTTCTTCAAGAAGTTCAATGTAGATACCTTGTTTATCATTAAAAACAGAATCAGTAAAAAACAACATTTTTGCCTTACACTCTTTTGTGAGGAATTCAATATCATCAATTACTTCTTTGATGTCACGAGACCTGAAATGATTACCTTCAAGGTAAGGATAAGAACAATAAGTACATCTGTGTATGCAGCCTCGTTTAGTTTGTATGTTAGCTATCGAACCATTCTCAAGATAATAATTCATTATCTTTTTATCATAATAAGCTCTTGGTATCTGGACTGAATTAAGTTGTGAGTCTGCTTTTAATATTCTAGCTAATGGTTTTTTGTTATTTTGTAATTTACTGACCAGATCAACCATTAACTCTTCACCTTCGCCGACAATACCATAGTCAGCACCGATTTCTTCAAGCAGTTTTTCAGGCAGGATAGAAAATGCGGTTCCTCCTAG
>JAGLLQ010000588.1 GCA_023140455.1 Desulfobacteraceae bacterium
TGGTATTGCAGGTTATGGCAGTTCCGGTAATGAGTTTTGACCAATGGGCTCCTTATTTCCCAAGCTGGCAGGAGATTGCAACAACTATACTTCCAGTAGCATATGGTATTATTCTTATTTCTCTTACTTATCGTTATCTGCCTGTTTTCCCACAGGAGCAGGAATTATATCCTGAAGCGATAGCTGTTGCAAAAGCTGAAGAAAAAGCCAAAGCACAGGAAGCAGAGGCAGATAAATAGAGCGCTTAAGAATACAAATTTATAATAATGGAGAACAATTATGTTTCCTTTTAGTTTTGAATGGGCTTGGGATGCAGGTCATCTAATATTTTTTGGTGGGTTCTGGTATGCCATATCAATACTTGGAATGGGCATGACTTATGTTATACTTAAATCACTCTATGACACAATCTGGGGTGAAGAGTCAGAAGGGCATTGATATAAATTTTTAAAAATTTATTTTATAATTTAAAAAGCGTATTTTATGGCAGACTATAACATCTAACTTAAAATGCGCTTTTTTTGTAAATCATCTGTATACTAAGCATATGAGAAAAGCCTTTATAATCACCTTTTTCACAATACTCATCCTTTCCGGAGTTTATTCCTACTTCCTTACCTATGTTTCAAATCAGCACTTATATTTTACCACCCTCTTGTTAAAAGATGCCGGTCATATTGTTGTCCCGGGCAATACAATACTTGCTTCCATGCTTGATTTTAAAACTGTGCTTTTTGGATCATTTTTTATTACATTTACTGCAGGCCTGGTTGTTACCTTTACAATCTCATTTTTGGTCTCAATGATATATATTACAAGAGAGTCTTTTTTTAAAATCATTGAAATATTTTTACCTGTTATTATTTCATTGACACTTGTTGTCACAACTTTATTTATTTTTGATAAAGATCAAATGTTCTCAAGAGTCCGCGACTCTTTTTTATTTTCAAATAGTTTTGGAAAAACCATTAATGAATTTTATTACAAATACACTCTATATGCTGATGAAACTTTGGAAAGCCCTGTGCAAAAACAGATAAAACCATGTTGGATAGATCCCGGTCTCAAAGAAAAATCAAAAATAAAAAAAATACTTTTCACTTACGGTTGGCTTACTACTAATAAAATCATTAATACTGAACTGGTCATTAAAAAAAATTATCAATCCGACCTTGATTTTATCCACAATAACAAAATCCTGTTTCGAACAAGTATTGAAGATTTCATCCAAAACCCTCAAAAACACCTTAGCATGTATTCTTCAACTTTAGATTCTAATAAATTCTTGAGAATACTATGTTCAATTGGATTAATGCCTGGCATACCTATCCTTGTTTTCTTATTGCTTCATTTTATAATTTTCATGCTCTTCTTAAGCACCAATAACGCAAAAAAATCAAACCTTATTGCAAGCAGTGTTACAGGTTTTTTATTAATTGGCCTTCTTTTTTATCTTAACCCTGAAATCCTTAAAAAACCTGACCAAACTGCTGTGAGGAATATGCTTTTTTCATCCGAAGCAAGGGATCGTATTCAGGGACTGCGATTAATTCACACTGACAACTATGACATCAAAAGCTTTAATCATATTGTTTCCCAACTTATAGAAGGCAAAGCAACAGAAAAACACTGGCTCGCAAATGTACTTGGTATGAAAAGAACTAAAGAGAATATAAAACACCTTAAGAAACTTATTAATGATGATTCTATGAATGTTAGATATGCTGCCATTAGCGCACTGTCAGAAATAGATTCAAGCAAGAACTCTTATAAAATATTCAAACAAATTATCAATAACAGTAATTCAAAAAACAACCCCAACAGTAACCACTGGTATGTACAGTTTTATGCATATAATGCGTATAAGAAAACCATACTCAAAAATTAAATTTTATAAAACAGGGTGCTCAGGAAATAAAAAAGAGGCTAAGCTGTGGCCAGTATGTGATTATAAGCACAGTGCCTAATAATACCAGCATAAAGGGTATTGTTGCTTTATAGACTTCAACAATTGGCTTGTTAAAACGATAACTTGCGATAAAAAGATTCATTCCAACAGGCGGGGTGAAGTAACCGATCTGCATATTAGCCAGAAAGATAATACCAAGGTGAACAGGGTTAATACCATAGGATACTGCCACGGGAAGGATTAAAGGCACCATTATGATAATAGCTGAAAAAATATCAAGGATAGCACCAAGGATCAAAAGGAAAATGTTTAAAAGAATTAAAAACACCAATTTATCTGTAACAAAGTTCTGACATATTGCAAAAAGCTTCATTGGTGCCTGGATATCAACGATATAATTAGTAAGACCAAGAGAAACTCCTAATATTAGCAGGATGCCTCCAACCATGACCATGGAATCACGCATAATTATGGGCAGCTTGGAAAGGCTGATCTCTTTGTATACAAATACTTCCACTATTATTACATACATTGCAGTAACAGCAGCAGCTTCTGAAATAATAAAAAATCCACTATATATCCCTCCAAGCACAAAAAATGGTAATGGTATCTCCCAGATAGATTCTTTAACTGCTTCTAAAACTTTTTTACCTGAAAATTTTGTCAGTGGAATCGGATTTTTCCGATTCGCCCACAGACTCCATCCTGAAAGCGCTACAATCATCAACAAAGCTGGGAGTAAACCTGCAATAAAAAGATCATCAATTGAAAACTCAGGACCTGCCCCCATTTGCTGTGCAATAACACCATAAAGAATTAGTGGTAGAGAAGGCGCCAGTAAAAGGCCAAGACTTCCTGATGTAGTTACAAGTCCAAGGCTGAATTCTTTCTTATATCCAGCTTGTTTTAAGGCAGGATAAAGCAAAGCACCTAAAGCTACAATGGTTACTCCGGAAGCACCTGTAAATGCAGTAAAGAATGCACAAATAACAAAGGAAACAAGAGCAAGGCCTCCGGGCATCCAGCCCAAAACTGCTCTGGTGAGTCTCA
>JAGLLQ010000589.1 GCA_023140455.1 Desulfobacteraceae bacterium
TTTAAAACAGCATTTTTTGAGAACATGGGTAAAAATACAATTGCAAGGGAACCTGAAATCAATGCCATTGGAAGCTGGACAAGCCTGTCTGCATAATACAGATAAGAAATGCTTCCTTTATCAAAAAATGAGGCGAAAAATGTTGCAGCCAATAAGTTAATATGGAATGTTGATGCTCCAATCACAGTAGGAAACAGCCTTTTCATAAACTCAACAACACCGGGATGAATCAATACTATTTTTTTTATTCTAAAAACTTTTTTCCTGATCAGGAACGGGACCTGTAATACAAGCTGGGCAAACCCTCCGATTGTAACTCCCAATGCCAGCCCAATAACAGGAGGATCAAAAAATTCACATACAACTAATGTAAAAAAAATAATGACCATATTAAAAACGACTGGTGCAAAAGCCGGTGTTTTAAAACTTTTCAGTGTATTTAAAACACCCATGCAGACCGCAAGCAGGCAGATAAATATAAAGTATGGCATCATTATTCTGGAAAGCAGAACTGTGAGGTTAAATTCATAGGACTTTTCTGAGAACCCGGGAACAAAAAGGCCAATAACATATGGCATAAATATGATACCAGAGATTGTTACAATTGCTGTACAGGCAGAGATAAAAAGAAAGGCTGAATTTACCATTTCAAATGCCCTTCCCTCACCCCGGGCTGTAAGATGTCTTGAAAAAACAGGAACAAATGAACTGCTCAATATTCCTTCGGAGAATATTTTCCTTAAAAAATCTGGGATTCTAAAAACTAAAAAAAAGATGTCGCTATATAGATTTGCTCCAAACATTGTTGCAATCAATACATCTCTTAAAACTCCAAGAATGCGGCTTATTAGGGCTGCAAAACTAATAGAGAAAGAATTTTTTAAAATATTTCTCATAACTTTTTCTTGACAAATATTAAAAAATCAAGTAAGTTTCTATATTTTAATTTAATGATAATAGCAGTATACATATATAATCACTTTAAAGGAGTATTGAAAAGTTGGCAAACCATAAATCTGCATTGAAAAGAGCAAGACAAACCATAGTTAGACAAGAAAGAAACAAAACTACCAGAACTCAGGCAAAAACCCTTGAAAAAAAAGTATTTGCTGCACAGGAAGCTGGTGATGAAAACCTTGTTGATATTTTCACGAAGGCACAATCTGCGATTCATAAAGCTGCGAAAAAAAATATATTCCATAAGAAAACTGCAGGGCGTAAAATTGCTAAACTTGCAAGACTCCTCGCTTAATAGTGTGTTGGCTTAATAGTAAATTAGCTTTGTATTAAACCTTGTTTATATAAAAAGTTTATATCAAAAACAGGATTTGCAAAATTATTAACAGCAAATCCTGTTTTTTTATCTAATTAAAAATCATCCAACATTCTACTTACAACTTTCTGGGCAATTCTTCCAGCAATTTTCCTTAAGGCAATAGTTCTGGAGGCCATATCTGTAATATTCTCTGTTGTTACCCGAAACTCCTCTCTGCCTTTAAAGTTTTTTACAAACCATAGAATCTTGCCATCTTTATCCATCATTTTTAAATCAATTACAGCAGAAACTTTCCTTTCAATAACAGCATCATCTGAGGTTCTTGTAAGTGTAGAAATTGATACAGATTTCACAATTCCAACAAAATATGCATCAGCATCTTTAAACGCAACGACCTGAGAATCACTTTCCCCCATAAGTTCAACGCTCAAAGCATTTGTAAAGATAATTTCTGCTCCTGTTTCAGAACTTTTATTCTCAAACATTTTAATAGCAACGAGTTTTGTTTTTCCAGGGAGTAATCCTCCACCGGAAAATTTGTAACCACATGAAGCAACACAACTGATAATTAAAATAGAAACTATTACTGATATTTTTTTTTTCATTTTAAACCACAATATTTACAAGTGTTTGTTTTTTTCTTATCACAATAACCTTTTTAATATCTTTGTCTGAAGTATGTTTCAAGACATTTTTATCAGATAAGGCAGCTTTTTTTATGGCTTCATCATCTGTGTTCACATCAGCTGTAAATTTTGATCTTAATTTACCGTTAACCTGAACAACAATTATAACTTCATCAGTCTGGAGTGCATCTTCTCTATATTCTGGCCAGGGATAATCAATTATACTTGATTTCCTGCCATATTTTTCCCATAATTCCTCAGAAAAATGAGGAACGATTGGAGAGAGAAGTATGAGTATATTTTCTATACAAAAACTTATAACTTTCTTTAATTCATCACTTAAAGCTTCAACCTCTACATCTATTGAATATAAAGTATTAACAAGTTCCATTACTGCACTGATAGCTGTATTAAAATGAAAATCATCCTCAATATCATCTGTTACTTTCTTTATTGTCTGATTAGCTTTAATATAAAGGCTTTTTGATTCTTTAGACAGTTCTGAAGCACTCCCAGCATATGGAGTGACATCTGAAATAAAACCCTGATATTTTTTTATCAGTCTCCATACTCGGTTAATAAATCTATTACAGCCTTCAACTCCATCATCATTCCACTCAAGATCTCTTTCCGGCGGTGCAGCAAACAGACAGAAAAGCCTTGTAACATCTGCACCATATTTTTTAAGCAGATCATTCGGGTTGATCACATTTTTCTTTGATTTGGACATTTTAATAACCCGTCCAACTTCAACTGAGGCGTTACATTTTGTGCAAAATACTTGACCGTCTGCTTTTATTTCAGATTCTTCAGGATAGATAAATCCATGTTCAGGACATGTTAAGGTTTCTTTACATACCATCCCTTGCGTTAAAAGCCTTGTGAATGGTTCTTTAAAATTAATCATATCAAACGATTTTAACACACGCATAAAATACCTTGAATAAAGAAGATGCATAACTGCATGTTCAACCCCACCAATATATTGATCAACTGGCATCCAATAATCGACAGCTTCTTTATCAAACATCCCTTGGTCATATCTTGGGCTGCAATATCTTAAATAGTACCATGAAGACTCCACAAAAGTATCCATAGTATCAGTATCTCTTTTGGCATCTTTTCTTTTACATTTCGGGCACTCAATATTCACAAAAGAATCCAAAGTAGCAAGTGGAGATTCACCTTTGGCAAGAAGATCAACATCTTCAGGAAGAGTTACAGGAAGATCTTGTTCAGGCACCGGAACTATCCCGCAATCAGGGCAATGAATAACAGGGATTGGAGAGCCCCAATACCTTTGTCTTGATATACCCCAGTCACGAAGTCTATAGTTAATGGTTTTTTTACCCCTGCCCTGCTTTTCAAGCCA